>QBUN01000118.1 GCA_013180565.1 Candidatus Methanophaga sp. GoMg3.2
CAGGACGCCGCCGATGTTGTTGACATGGATGGCTACGTTGGGATGGACAGAGCCATATGCTTCTTCATTTATCTTCAGTGCCCGCTCGAAGAGCTCTTTTGCCACTTGCAGGTCGTCCAGAGCTTTCAGGACGAAGCCGAGGTTGTTGACGATTGTGGCTACCGCTGGATGGTCAGGGCCATATGCTTTTTCTGCAAGAGGCAAAGCCCGATCAAACAGAACTTTAGCCTCGGCGAACTCCGCGCATCCGTGCAAATACACACCTGTTTGATTTAAAATACACTGTGTTACGTCAGGAGCCACCTCCAGTACCCCAGCATGAGCAGCCGCCGCCAGAGCGTGAGGCAAAAGACGTGAGCACTGATGCCATGTCCGTACGTCATCGCTATCGAAGGGAAAGGCGGAACTCAACAGACGTACAACTGTCTCTGTCCACCCCTTCCTGTCGTCTTCACTTAAACGGTCACGCACCACAGCCTGAACCAGCCTGTGAACTGACAGACATTCGCCGCTTGTATCGATCAGTGAGTATTGCTTGAGTGCTTTTTTGGCACGATTCATCGCCAGTTTGTCGGTTGCTGTTGTAGCAAGTGGCTCAGGGAGATGTTCTACTCCCCCACTCAAAAGATCCAGGGAGATGTCGTCCGGAGCCAAAAAGGCGCACAGATTCAGCAGATCTGCGGCATCTTGAGATTCATGACTGACTTGCTCCATAGAAAGGGACCATGTGGTAGCCACAGAATCGGGATAGTCCGGCGGATGGGACTCGTCCACCCAGAGTTCCTTTCGCCGTGATAGAAATAGTTCCTGGTACTCGGTTAGCGAGATGCCAGTCGTTTCGATATATGCACCTGCCTGCTCCAGCGCCAGAGGCAGGTCGCCCAGCTCGTCTGCGAGCGCATCCGCAGCTTTATTGTCCTCCTGCCACGTACGCTTGCAGAGAAATTCGATTGATTCCGCTCGTTCAAATACAGGTGCTGGCAGCAGTTTGGCCACACCGCCCCAAAGTGGATTGCGAGATGTGATAATTACGTGACCTGCACCTCCCAGAGGTAGATAGTTGCGAATCTCTCCGGGGTCCTGAGCGTTATCAAAGCTGAGCAGCCAGCTCGGATTATGCTCCAGCCAGCGCTTCACTGCTTTGGCTATCTCTGTTTGATCTTCGAACTCTTTCTCCGGCAAATTCAGATCCACAGCAAGACTGGCATAATCAGCAGCCATCGTAGCCGGCTCCTCAGACCGGATCCACCAGATGATTCCGTAATCAGCTTTATGACGGTAGATATACTCAACAGCAAGCTGGGTCTTGCCCACACCGCCCATGCCGGTTATAGCCTGTTTCCATGCGGCCGGCTCGCCTGAAGTGAGAGCTAACCTGAGCGCTTTCAGGATACCTTCTCGACCTGTGAAGTTGGGGTTGCGGTGCTGTGAAATGTTCCAAATTGGCGGCAGCAGCAATTTCCGGATCTCATCCAGTTTGGCGTCCTTTTGCTGCAATAGATCAGTTACGTTCTGCAGCTCTTCCGGTGTCATCTGCCTGCGCAGTTCGTCGTACTCCTTTTGGTAACGGGTCAGGGATTCATGCTGTCGTTCGATCTCCCGGCGGGATTTTGCCTGACGGCGTGGGTCTGTCTCATATCGCTCTTTGTCCTCGTACTCTTTGAGCATGTCCAGATCCTGACGGATGTTGTCTTCAAGGTCCTTCACACGCTTTTTGGTTATGTCCTCGGTCATCGCTCACCTCGCACCCGGGCTTTTAAGCGCTGCCATGCAGCTTTTAGATTCAGCCCACTCTTCAGTTCGACCTCGGTTTCATATGTCAGAATGAGCGGGATAATGGGAACCGAAATCTTCAGCTTATGATTCACATCGAGTTTTGGATCATCAACCATCTCCGACAGGTCCTTTGCTTCGGTCATCAATTGCGAGTCATTCAATCCCGTCTGTCTAATCTCCAATAGAGCTTGTTGAATAGTGTTTAAAGTTTCTTGCAGTTCGTTTTCCGGAACACGATGGATTTCTATTTCATCCAATATACTCTGCACAGTTGCTAATTGATTTAGATCGAGCCGCTGAACGATCGTAGAGATGATTACTTGCTCGCTGGCATCGAACCGAGCGAGCAGAGTTTTGCGTAAGTCCTTCAAATCATCCTGCATACTTTCCTGACCTTCCAGGAGATCGTCCAGTTTGGCATCCATCTGTCGCAACAGATTTGCTGTGTCCTCCATCTCGGCGGACGGCACGTCGGTCACCTGCTTCTGCAGTTCGTCATACTCCTGCTTGTAACGAGTCAAGGATTCACGTTGTCGTTCAATCTCCCGGCGGTACCCCGCCAGACGGCGGGGATCTGTCTCGTATCGCAGTTCATCCTCATACGCTTTAAGCAAGTTCATATCCTGACGGATGTTATCTGCAAGATCTTGTATTCGCAGCTCAGTCAGCATTGGTTAACCTCCTAAGAACACCTGCCTCCCGCTCTGCCCAAGGCGCGTTCGACGTGGTCATAGCTAATGATAGTAGATATGAATACTATTAAAAATCTCTTCAATATTTCGCATATAGTATTTGTATATTTGGGAGCTCAACTCTGTGGGTTTCTCTATTGTTAAAAAGCTACCATTTTTTTATTCCGCGATTTTAAATAACACTTCTGCAAATTCAACAATCCGTTCCAGAGCTTCCTTTATTATTGCCATTTCGAGGCTGTTGTACTTATGTACAACTGCATTTCTTATGCCGTTGAACTCTTTTAACAGCTCACCTTCTTTTAATGCGATTACATTTCCCTGTATTAACTTTTCTATGTTCGTGTAGTCATCCTCTACAAC
>QBUN01000117.1 GCA_013180565.1 Candidatus Methanophaga sp. GoMg3.2
AAATAGGGACAAAGAAGCGGAAGATTGCTATAAAAAAGTGATAGAAAAAAATCCCAATAGTGTCGATGCACGTACCACTTATGGATATTTCTTATCATACCGTGGAAGGGAAAAAGAAGCGATAAGAGAGTTTAATGAGGTGATAAAAATAGATCCCAGTGAGGTGAAAGTGCGTAACCCGCTTAGGTATCTTAATAAGGAACCCCAATACATTCATGCCAACCGCGCAAGAGCATTAATAAAGTCAGGCAAGTTTGATGAAGCAGAAAGGGAGATTGGAGAAGCAATAAGATTGAATCCAAATAATGCATTAGCGCATAAAACTCTTGGAATCTTACAAGAAGAACTGGGCGATAGAGCACAAAGTGAAGAGGATAAATTAAGACTGTATGAAGAAGCTGAAAAACAATATGGGAAGGCAATAGAGTTAAATCCTATGTATCCTTCAGCTCATAGACATTTAGCAAACACATTGGCAAAATTAGGGAGATATAAGGAAGCGGAAAATGAATACCAAGAAGCAAAAAAGGTAGTAGATAGTTATCCAAAAAATAATAGAGACTTTGGGGTTTTCCTTTCCAAAATCGGGAGAGAAGAAGAGGCAAAGAGAGAACTTGAACTGGCAATGAAATCATTCAAAGAGCTGGGGAACAAAAAAGAAGCAGAAAAAGTTAAAGAATTGCTGAAAAGTTTATGACTTAAGATAAAATGATTATCAAAGAAGTCGGCATCTCTCCGTCAACAACGTATAACACCGCATATACGCTGCGGGCTTACGCCCTTGCCCACGGGACATTGCTCCCTTCTGTCGCAACGTCGTATATGCTGGGAACGTTAGCAGCACTTAAAAAACTTTTCATGCCGCAGCTAACTTCCACCCTTGGTACTCGAGCAATTCCTGGAAGATTTATACAATAAGGTTAATTTATGAACTCCAAGGCCCGGTAATCCACCGGAGCTCATGCATCCGATCCAAAATAAATTATACAATAGTATAACAGCAAAAAGTGCGCACTTTTTAACATGCTGAGAACGGTCGCAGAACGCTCATAGAATGGCGGAGCGGAGAGATAAGAAAAAGCAAAACTAGTGGGTTTAATGCGATTTGGAGAGATTATAGAGGAATGAACATAGGGGCGGTGATTAAAATGGGGTACTTTTTGCTATTAACAAAGAAAGAAAAGAAAATGGGCATATCAACTGGCAATATCTATTATCCTCATTAATGCCGTTATTTGTGATAGTATTCTCATTTAATTATGCGATATAGGTCATACGAGCTGCGGATAACTAACGATACAGAAGGCTTATTTATGGAAGCGAAGATATCTATATATTTCACACCATCTTTTTTTTTCGGGTTGTTTGTCCAGGTAAACAAATTGTTCTTCTTTTATTTTAACCCATAGATCATTTCGGTATAAATCAAAAATCGAACGGACATAATACCCATAATTTACTGTAGACAACACGGCCATGTAATATGAGACTAAAGAAAATGTTATAAAAAGAACTACCGAAACTACCGAAAAAATAAATTGTTTATTATATGCTAGAACTAGGCAATAGCCGATTGCTGCGAAAAAGAATATCCCCGTCAGTAAAATAAACATATCAACAAAAGCGCGCATATTATCCAAGGTTTTCTTATTTTCCGGAGTCATGAGTAACTCGATGCGTGTCCAAAAGAAAATACTGTTCATTCCATATTTCCATTTTGGATAGATCTCCAGTGAACTGAATGCATTACCTAAAATTGTCGGTAGAATACGTTTCTTCAGTTCTTCATCCTCAATTTGTGGATTATTAGATATTCTATACAGGCAATGTGAAAAATAGTCATATAACCTGCTATACGCTAAACCCCTCTTTACACTCCCCAAAGCTCCTGAATCATAAGCTTCTTCATGTCTAGCAAACTTTTTCCACTGTATACGCTCAAGCATATCCGTAATAACCCCTATAAAATAATTCCCCCGATAAGCTATAAAATAATATCCTTCAAGTAGCTGTGTTAGGGGAATAATGAAAATGTAGAGAAGTAACCCAATAAATATCGATATAAATACGAAAGTAACACCTAAGGGAATAAGTGCCCATACAGAGTTATCTACTGTTTCCTTGAGAAGAATGAGGTATTGGGAATAACTAAAACTTAGTAAAAAAGAAACTAAAGTTGTCACTATGAGGCCTGGTATCAGGATTCTCAAAAAAGAGGATGAATATTCGAATTGTGATGATATTTCCGCTTCACCCATTTTTTAGAGTGGTCCTAATTTTATTTATCCGCATCCTCCTTCTCTTCCTTCTCTTCCTTACCTTCTTTACCTCTCAATTTGCCTGAAGAAGTTTCTGTATCGACTCCAGGAAGAGACGCTTCCATTGTTTCTGCCCTATCACTTACCATGTAATAACCTCCTTTGTATTGTCTCTAAGCATTCAAGTATATAAATGTTTTTCAATTTTTTGCTACCGAATAATCTTTTAACCCTAATACATTCACCTCCTAAACCACTTCTTCCTCCTACCTCTCTCCTTCCTCTCCTTTACTTGCCTGGCAAGCTCTTCAACAGTAGCTTCTCTCTTTCTATCTTCTCTTGGTAAGTCAAAATATTCATCGAGTATGAGCTGAAGCAATCGTGTAACATTTATCCCACTTGACTTGACCAACTCATAGATGTCAGACTTGAGATAAACAGTAGTCTACTGATACTCCTTCCCATCGCTAAATATTAATCGTGACATTACCTCTTATAGTATGATTGCCGCATCCAGACTGTTGGTGGGGAGACCAATGGGGCTAAGTATAAACTTACC
>QBUN01000116.1 GCA_013180565.1 Candidatus Methanophaga sp. GoMg3.2
CTATTACGGATATTGCTATGCGATATGAGGTCTATAAAGAGGCAGTAAGAGCGTGTTTGAATGTCCCTGGCTATGTAGTGTTTAAAGAGGTAGTGGTAAAAAAGGAGTTCTTGGACGAAGTGAAAGATAAACTTGTCGCTATACCTTCGTATGTGGATGCAAAGAGGACTATTGATGGTTTCGGCTTACTAAATCACGATGAAGTTCTGGCCGAACTAGGATTCAAAGTAAAGTGGAAGGGTTTGGATATGGGTGCTGCAACTATTGAGTTAAGTTCTTACTTGTAGGAGTGGTTAAGCAACCGAAACTCTTAAATATGGTGAAGAACAACATATATTGTGATAAAAAATGAGTGAGGAAACATCAGGAATAATAAAAAATCTGTGGGACGAGCTTCGGAAGACAATTAAAGTTGAAACCGCAATCGGCAATCCAATAGAGATAGATGATAAGACCCTGATCCCCATCTTTGGTGTTGGCTTTGGCGCCGGTGGTGGTGGCGGCAAGGGTAAAGAGAAGGAGGGGCAGGGCTATGGCGTTGGCGGTGGCGGCGGAATAACGCCGGTAGCGCTCGTGGCGGTGTTCAAGGGCATACCAGGACCAGAAGGGCTGAAAGTGGTCTCGCTGAAATCGTCCGGTGCAATGGAGCGGATAGTCGGAGAAGCCATGCCGATGGTGATGGAGAAAATCAACGAGACGAAAGAGGGCAAAAAAGAAGAAACAAAGAAATAATGCTTCTTGGATGTCTATATGGGGTGTTAGAGAAACACTCCTTCTATCTATTTTTAAAATAAAATATATATGATGGACCTGATACTAATCCTCGCAATTGTTTTAGTAATCCTAGTAGCGCTACTAGCTGCTGCGCTTCTAATACCGGCTGATATTTCGCTTAGGCCATTTAAGGAAGGACCATTGGCACAACTATGCGTATCATTTAGGCTCTTAAAAGGTATTTCTTCTGGTCGCGTGGACGTTAGCACATCGAAGCGGGAATTTCAATTACGTGTCATGGGCGTTACTATTCTGACGAAGGACCTTAAGAAGAAGGAGGAGGACGAGGATAAGAGGAAGAAGAAGAAGAAGCCCACCGATTGGAAGAAGCTTGTATGGCACGCAAATGAGCTCTATGATGCAGGAAAGGAATTGGTGGCGGCGCTCACTAAAAACACATCGGTAAAGCGATTGAGGGGCAAGGTGAAGGTGGGGCTATCCGATCCGGCCCATACGGGTATGCTAGTTGGTTTTCTATACGCGGGCAGTGGCATAGCGAAAGCAGTCCTGCCGGAATCAGAACTTGAAATTGAACCCTCGTTTGACAAGGAGCGGATGGATGCGGATATAGAAACAGAGCTCCGCCTGCCCCTATTTAAGGTTGTTATCCCGCTTATCCGGTTCTTCCGCAGGGTACGGGCAATTTAGCATCTTATAAATAACCACAAGATATTTCCCTTTTCCGTGTAATCTCGTGGTACTGATTATACTCAGATGCTGAAATTTTTATTTGCTATGCTAATGCATAGTTTATGTATAGTAACAAGGAACAAAAATAGGGGTAAAAATGGAAGAGAAGAAAGGGTTCGGCGATTTGAATAGAGAAGTGATAGAGACGGGTAAATGTACACTTTGTGGTGGCTGTGTCGCTACTTGCAGTTTGCTCGATTACGGCTATCTTAGTATAGACCTGACAAAAGAAAGGCCAGAGATGAGAGAAAGCCACATATGCCCGCCTGATTGCGGATATTGCTATTCTCAATGTCCAAGGGTAGAGGAACCGGAATTGAGGGAAGGGCTTGAAGAGATTTACGAGGTTGTTAGTAAAGATGAAGAGCTAAAAAATGCGTGTCAAGATGGCGGTGTTGTTACTACGCTACTTGCTTATGCACTTGCCGATGCAGTGGCAGAGGGCTGTATAACCGTTGTAGATAGCGGTGACTGGAAGCCGGAGGTGCAAGTAGCAATGGATAAAGCGAGCCTGATAAAGAGTGCAGGTAGCAAATACACGCCTGCGGCAACTCTGACTGGTATACCCGTTGCTATTATGAACTACGGGCTGTGGTCTGTCGCGATGGTAGGGACGCCGTGCCAGATGGCAGGTTATGAGAAGATGCTTGTTGTAGGTCGGGCTAGCCACAATGCACATAACTTCTCGTCTACTCTGCGGTTAAGAATAGGGCTGTTTTGCCAGGGTGTTTATTCGTATGAGAAGCTAATGAAGGAATTCCTTGAACGCAAGTGTGGTATAAATATAAGTGAGATAACAAAATTGGACATCCGGGATAATCTTTTCCACGTCTATTCCGGCGAGAAGGAGCTATTGAGTGTGGCTATTAACGAGATAGAGGGTTATAAGCGAGAAGGGTGCAAGATATGCAAAGATTTCAGCGGGTTGTTTTCTGATATAAGTGTCGGAAATGTCGGTTCACCAGCAGGCACGTCAACAGTAATAGTCCGCACGGATTTCGGTAAGGAGGTATTTGAATACGCTTTGGAGCGCGGATTTATAGAAGCGAAGCCGATAGATAAGTCAGGTGCAGATTTAATACACCGGTTGATGAAAGAGAAGAAAGAAGCTGGGATTGCAGAGAAGGAACGGAGGATTAAAAACCAGTAGTCTTTGATGATGGTTTTCTGAAATATAAAATGGAAATAGAAGAACTGTTAGAGATCGCGACAGAACTAAGAGATTCTATAAGGTCTTACATTGCAGAGACCGCAGACTATGGCGAGATAATTGTGAGAAGAGCGCAGGACGTAACGAGGAAGATAGACATGTTTGCAGAACGGGAATTAGAGCGTGAATTGGCGAG
>QBUN01000115.1 GCA_013180565.1 Candidatus Methanophaga sp. GoMg3.2
TCGGACACTCCATTACTTATGATTTTTTGCCTATAAAAGTGTCCTAGTTCTATATCAAACTCAACCATTAGATGTTAAAATTTTTTTCTCTTTTTCAACGCCATAAATTTTTTGAAATCCTTTGATCATCAATAAAATTAGTATTATAAAAGGTATTGATGCTGGATGATATACGACAATGACAAAAGTTAAAGTTATTGCCAAAAGCATTTTTTTAATATCTTTACTATCTAGCAACAACAATATCAGCATAACTTCAAGAAAAGATACTACGCTTCTTGAAATTGAATACATACCATAGAAAATAAAAATTGGAAAAAAACTGACAAATAATGAGGATAATAACGCAAAGTTTTTATTTTTGAATATCTTTAAAGAAACAAGATAGACCATAATTATCATAAATGAGAATATAAGCCCATTTACGAAGAACATAATTTTATGTGCAGAGACGGATATACCAAGAATCTCATACAGAAAACAACATAAAATGTGCCACAATGGAAATGGTTTATACATCAAAAATATGTCGGTTACATACCCACTGTTTATTAGATTGTCAATAAACCACGCATGTGCCAACGCATCTGTTCTCCCAATAAAGTAGTAGTATTTTAGACTCACACCCCAGATAATGTTTAAGCACAACATCATAATTTGGAGCAATATAACAACTGTTTTCTTCTCCGATATATTGAATAATAGAATCTCAAACAATATGGCGGTAGCCATCACCGTAATTAGTGCGTAATATGCAAATGGTCTAACCTCGAACAGGTAGAGTAGAAGTATCGAAATAGAAAAACATAAGAAATAGGTAATTAGTAGCAAGAGGAACAATTGTTTATCCTGATTTATAGGTTTGTATGGACATCGACAATATTTTAAATATATAATTGGAGCAAAAAACATTGGAATAGCGAGATAAATAGCTAAGAGTGAAATATTAGATTGTCCAAAGATCAAGGGGGCAGTTATACCGACAACCGCTAAAATAGGAAGCGTGTATAAAATTACCTTTCGGGTTAACGCAAATTTTGTATCCGAATTGTTCATGGTTCATAGGCCCCCTTTATTCTTTTAGATTCACCCAATTTCCACCAGATTTTTCTTACAACACCAAGAGCAATAACCCCATTCGCCAATAACCACGCAATTCCAATTCCGATTAATCCCATCCATCCCAACAATACATAACCTCCAACAATAGTAAATAAAGCCACAAAACCATAAATATAAATCACTGGCATTATCTCCTTCTGTGCTCTTTTTATTGAGATGTAAAGTGCATTAACAGAAAACGGGATGGTTGCCAATGCAAGGATCAACATCATTTCAAAAGCATTATTTACGTATTCTTCACCAAATATTAGGAGTATATATTTACCAAACAAAAATATTCCAACTATTGCTGGTATTAAAAGAAGAAATAGGAATTTTATTGATCTTCTTGCATTTCTTTCAATTTCGTCAGGATTATACGAGCCCTCTGCAAAGAGGGACAATGAAGTACCACTTGGAACCATTAGCAACAATCCTGAGAATGCCCATGCAATGAAAAAGTAAGCAGTCATCTCTGCACCTAGCATGTTTATTATAAGTAATGGCAAAACAATACCTGGGAGTCCCTCAAAGATAGAGGCGATGTAATTCCCAAAAGAAAAATGCATCATTTTATTGATTATTCTCTTTTTAATTGCGGGTATTGGTTTATATACAGGTAAGACTTTTAAAATTAAGAAATTGCCAATAATCAATGCCATAATTATTCCCAAACCATAGGATAGATAAATACCAAATACGCTTAAAATTATAAGAAAGGGCAGTATTGCGATTCTTGTAATAGCCACAAGACTCTGGATAAATGAATATTTGGCTTCCCGGACGGCAACAAAAACATTACTTTGCAAGAAGGATAAAGAAGCTGCAACCGTAAATAAAACAAATAATATCAAAAATGTCGTGTTTTCTTTTATAATTGCTAATGCAGGAGACCAGAAATTTATCCCTGATATGAATAGCAGTGAGAGTAGCAAAGAAAAGAGACCAATTATCGTAAAACAGGAGTTGATCATTCCTTTTTTATCTTTTTCCGTGGGTAAATAAGCAATAATAGCGAAATTAAAGCCTAATACCGAGAATAGAACAAGCAAATTCATTGCTGCGATTATTGCAGTTGCAAGACCGACATCTGCGGGTGTATAAAACCTTGCTGCAAATAGCCAGAAGAAAAATCCTGCTCCAGCGCCAGTTATTCGGTTTATCATCAAGAAATAGGAGTTCTTGTATAAAGGGTCGTTTAAGTGCTGCTTTAGTTGTTTCCGGTTTGTTGGTATTGGTATGTTCATGGTAGCGGTAATGCATGGTGCGTAATGCGTGATCGGTAATGCGCAATCTGTGACCTGTTATATACCCAAAAGTTCTTCATTTTTATTTATACTCTTCACCCATTTTGATTCCCCATTCGGGTGATCGGTAATGCGTAATGCGTAATCTGTGATCGATCCCAAAAGCTAAAGGTAAGCCAGGGTAGCCAAAGCCGATGATGCAAACGTTTTTGTTTTTCATTCATTATTTGTATTGTTTTTATCACCTATAATCTTATCTTTGGTTCAGGTATAAATCAATATTTATCATATAAAGATAACATATCTTTAAACCATGTTCGTATTTGGACACATAGGGATTACACTTGGCATTGCATTCGTATTATTCCAGTTCGTTCTTCCACGGATTGGGATAAGACTGAAGAGAATCAATTATTTGTTCGTTGCGATTGGAGCGATCCTCCCAGACCTGAT
>QBUN01000114.1 GCA_013180565.1 Candidatus Methanophaga sp. GoMg3.2
ACATAAAAGACGTTATTTCTTCCGTCTTGAGATGCAAAACATGCATTCCGATAAATAAAAGTGCAAACGAAAAGATTACACCAATCACCCCTAACACGGTAGCCATGCCTAAAACCGCCTTCATATTCCATCTCTCCGGCTTATTGTGATACTGAACGTTGTCGTAAGCTATTGTCATAATAGGTACATCGTTTAAAAGTGCAAGCATAATTATCATTAGCGCAGTTAGAGGATAAAAGTTAAAAATGATTATGGAAAGTGAGATTAAGAACAGCACAGCGATGGTTTCTGCGATTCGGTAGATGGCATAGCTATTCATACGCTGGAATATTTTGCGGCTTTCCTTGACGGCATCAATAATCACCGAAAGTCCTGGTAGGGTAAGAACGATGTCAGCCGCAGATCTCGCGGCATCCGTGGCACCAGAAACAGCAATGCCTGCATCTGCTTTTTTTAGTGCCGGTGCGTCATTGACACCATCCCCGGTCATACCAACGATATGCTGTTTCCGCTGGAGCATTTCAACAATATGGTATTTATGTTCGGGGAAAACCTGGGCAAACCCATCGGCATCTTCTACCAAACGCTCGGCTTCGCTGTCTGATTTAATCTCTAACAATTTGGTTGCAGGCAGGATATTAGTGCCCAGGTCCACCTGCTGTGCTACCTCCTTAGCAATGGCTTCATGGTCACCTGTAACCATTTTGACGTCTATTCCCATGGACTCCGCCGTATCAATAGTTTGCTTTGAATCCTCACGAGGCGGATCATAAAGCGGAATAAGACCGACAAATTGCCAATTTTTATCATCAGCGCCGCTGGTCCAGGCTACTCCAAGTGTGCGATACCCTTTTGCAGCAAGCGTGTTTACACCCTCATCCACCTTAGCTTGAATACTGTCTTTATCAGTGGCAAGCGACAGGATAACCTGAGGAGCGCCCTTGGCTACTCTGAAACGTTTACCGTCTGGGCTTTCTACTATAGCCTCCGCACGTTTTATCACCGGGTCAAAAGGTTTAAAATCAATTATGTTACAGTTAGCAGTAGCATCATCTGGAAGCACCTGTTTAGTTTTGCCGAGTATTGCCATATCAATGGGGTCCTCGCCTTCTTCCGTGCACGCAAGAGAGGCATTGAGCAGGACGTCTTTGTCCATGAATCCTTTGAAAGGCACCACATCAGCTAAGGTCAACTTATTTTCTGTGATGGTACCAGTTTTGTCGGAACACAGGATGTCCATGCCTGCTACTTCTTCAATTGCCGGCAGATGACTAACAATAGCTTTCTTTTTCGATAGGTTTATTGCGCCAACTGCCAGAGAAACAGATAGTACCGCAGGCATTGCTATCGGTATAGAAGCAACGATGAGAACCAGCGCAAACTTAAGCATTTCCAGCGGGCTCTCTCCACGTATGTATGCAAAAACAAAAGTGACCACTACCATCGCAACAGCAAGAATAATCAGGAAATTCCCTATTTTTGCGAGGATTTTCTGGAGATGGCTTTTGGTCTTGACTTCCTCTACCAACGCGGCGGTCTTACCGAAAAAAGTGTTCATCCCAGTGGCAACTACCAGCGCATCCATTTCACCTTTCTTAGCCACTGAACCAGAGTAGGCAACGTCGGAAACATGCTTTTCCGCGGGCAGAGATTCGCCTGTCAGTGCGGCCTCATCTGCCAGCAGGTACTCTCCTTTTATGAGTTTTATATCAGCAGGGACAATATCGCCAAGTTTAACATGCACAATATCCCCTGGAACAAGTTCCCGGGCAGGCATATCTGACCATTTACCATCACGCAATACTCGCGCTTGCAGTGCCAGTTTCTGTTTTAACAAATCAATGGCATTGTCAGCCTTCTTTTCCTGCCAGAATCCCACCACCGCATTTACCAGCAGCAGTGCGAATATGACCCAGAAATCTAACCAGTGGTGAATGATTGCCGATAGAATGGCAGCAGCCTCGATCATCCAGGGAATAGGACCCCAGAAAAAACTCAGCAGTTTGAGCAGCAGACTTTCCTTTTTTTCCGTAATCTCGTTATAACCATACTTTTGGAGTCGGTCTTTTGCCACCGAAGCGGAAAGTCCATTTTTATCGGCTGAGAGTTTTTTTAGTAGCTCTTCTATATCTATACTCTTTGCCTCTTCCGTAGTTATGCCACTGTTCATCTTAACCGCCTTAGAATAAGAGATATAATACAATAACCTAAACATTAGACTATAAAAAGCTTATGCCCCCTGGATTGACCGAAACCTTTTTATACTGCAAAGTTTGATGCAATGATATGGAAAAACGGGCATTGTTTACCCTGTTCTTTTCTATATTTGCTGCGATATGGAAGAAGGATTTTCATCGCATCAGGGCTGCTGCTTCTTGCAGTCATTTCCCTCTTTTATCTCCCAGCCCATAATGAATATACACTCACAGCAGTACGATTATTGAATGGTCTGGCTGCAGGAATGATTATTCCCGTTGCCCTGGCATATGCAGGAGTGGTAGCCCAGGAGGGAAAAGAAGGCAAAACTATGGGCATATTTAATCGCCGTACTAATCGGTAAAAAGGTGGGGATTGGCTACTGGATGGGTATATTTAGTAGTACAATAAGTCTCGGTATAATAATTGCTCCTTTAATGTCTGGTGTGGTGATGGATTATGCCGGGATAAATTCCGTTTTCTATTTCGGCGGTATTGTATCTTTGGTATTTACTTTCATTGGTTGCTATTATGTTTGGAAGTGGTCAAAGGTCAATAAATAGGGGGTGATGAACATGCTCAATTTCACAAATGCCAATTATTTGG
>QBUN01000113.1 GCA_013180565.1 Candidatus Methanophaga sp. GoMg3.2
CCAAATAATTGGCATTTGTGAAATTGAGCATGTTCATCACCCCCTATTTATTGACCTTTGACCACTTCCAAACATAATAGCAACCAATGAAAGTAAATACCAAAGATACAATACCGCCGAAATAGAAAACGGAATTTATCCCGGCATAATCCATCACCACACCAGACATTAAAGGAGCAATTATTATACCGAGACTTATTGTACTACTAAATATACCCATCCAGTAGCCAATCCCCACCTTTTTACCGATTAGTACGGCGATTAAATATGCCCATAGTTTTGCCTTCTTTTCCCTCCTGGGCTACCACTCCTGCATATGCCAGGGCAACGGGAATAATCATTCCTGCAGCCAGACCATTCAATAATCGTACTGCTGTGAGTGTATATTCATTATGGGCTGGGAGATAAAAGAGGGAAATGACTGCAAGAAGCAGCAGCCCTGATGCGATGAAAATCCTTCTTCCATATCGCAGCAAATATAGAAAAGAACAGGGTAAACAATGCCCGTTTTTCCATATCATTGCATCAAACTTTGCAGTATAAAAAGGTTTCGGTCAATCCAGCGGGCATAAGCTTTTTATAGTCTAATGTTTAGGTTATTGTATTATATCTCTTATTCTAAGGCGGTTAAGATGAACAGTGGCATAACTACGGAAGAGGCAAAGAGTATAGATATAGAAGAGCTACTAAAAAAACTCTCAGCCGATAAAAATGGACTTTCCGCTTCGGTGGCAAAAGACCGACTCCAAAAGTATGGTTATAACGAGATTACGGAAAAAAAGGAAAGTCTGCTGCTCAAACTGCTGAGTTTTTCTGGGGTCCTATTCCCTGGATGATCGAGGCTGCTGCCATTCTATCGGCAATCATTCACCACTGGTTAGATTTCTGGGTCATATTCGCACTGCTGCTGGTAAATGCGGTGGTTGGATTCTGGCAGGAAAAGAAGGCTGACAATGCCATTGATTTGTTAAAACAGAAACTGGCACTGCAAGCGCGAGTATTGCGTGATGGTAAATGGTCAGATATGCCTGCCCGGGAACTTGTTCCAGGGGATATTGTGCATGTTAAACTTGGCGATATTGTCCCTGCTGATATAAAACTCATAAAAGGAGAGTACCTGCTGGCAGATGAGGCCGCACTGACAGGCGAATCTCTGCCCGCGGAAAAGCATGTTTCCGACGTTGCCTACTCTGGTTCAGTGGCTAAGAAAGGTGAAATGGATGCGCTGGTAGTTGCCACTGGGATGAACACTTTTTTCGGTAAGACCGCCGCGTTGGTAGAGGAAGTCAAGACCAAAAGCCATCTCCAGAAAATCCTCGCAAAAATAGGGAATTTCCTGATTATTCTTGCTGTTGCGATGGTAGTGGTCACTTTTGTTTTTGCATACATACGTGGAGAGAGCCCGCTGGAAATGCTTAAGTTTGCGCTGGTTCTCATCGTTGCTTCTATACCGATAGCAATGCCTGCGGTACTATCTGTTTCTCTGGCAGTTGGCGCAATAAACCTATCGAAAAAGAAAGCTATTGTTAGTCATCTGCCGGCAATTGAAGAAGTAGCAGGCATGGACATCCTGTGTTCCGACAAAACTGGTACCATCACAGAAAATAAGTTGACCTTAGCTGATGTGGTGCCTTTCAAAGGATTCATGGACAAAGACGTCCTGCTCAATGCCTCTCTTGCGTGCACGGAAGAAGGCGAGGACCCCATTGATATGGCAATACTCGGCAAAACTAAACAGGTGCTTCCAGATGATGCTACTGCTAACTGTAACATAATTGATTTTAAACCTTTTGACCCGGTGATAAAACGTGCGGAGGCTATAGTAGAAAGCCCAGACGGTAAACGTTTCAGAGTAGCCAAGGGCGCTCCTCAGGTTATCCTGTCGCTTGCCACTGATAAAGACAGTATTCAAGCTAAGGTGGATGAGGGTGTAAACACGCTTGCTGCAAAAGGGTATCGCACACTTGGAGTAGCCTGGACCAGCGGCGCTGATGATAAAAATTGGCAATTTGTCGGTCTTATTCCGCTTTATGATCCGCCTCGTGAGGATTCAAAGCAAACTATTGATACGGCGGAGTCCATGGGAATAGACGTCAAAATGGTTACAGGTGACCATGAAGCCATTGCTAAGGAGGTAGCACAGCAGGTGGACCTGGGCACTAATATCCTGCCTGCAACCAAATTGTTAGAGATTAAATCAGACAGCGAAGCCGAGCGTTTGGTAGAAGATGCCGATGGGTTTGCCCAGGTTTTCCCCGAACATAAATACCATATTGTTGAACTGCTCCAGGGGAAACAGCATATCGTTGGTATGACCGGGGATGGTGTCAATGACGCACCGGCACTAAAAAAAGCAGATGCAGGCATTGCTGTTTCTGGTGCCACGGATGCCGCGAGATCTGCGGCTGACATCGTTCTTACCCTACCAGGACTTTCGGTGATTATTGATGCCGTCAAGGAAAGCCGCAAAATATTCCAGCGTATGAATAGCTATGCCATCTACCGAATCGCAGAAACCATCGCTGTGCTGTTCTTCATCTCACTTTCCATAATCATTTTTAACTTTTATCCTCTAACTGCGCTAATGATAATTATGCTGGCACTTTTAAACGATGTACCTATTATGACAATAGCTTACGACAACGTTCAGTATCACAATAAGCCGGAGAGATGGAATATGAAGGCGGTTTTAGGCATGGCTACCGTGTTAGGGGTGATTGGTGTAATCTTTTCGTTTGCACTTTTATTTATCGGAATGCATGTTTTGCATCTCAAGACGGAAGAAATAACGTCTTTTATGT
>QBUN01000396.1 GCA_013180565.1 Candidatus Methanophaga sp. GoMg3.2
CAGCCGCCCTGAGGATTAGTACTACTTTAAATACCACATCGTTTTGGCTTTTTTTCGCAGCATCTTCACCTTTTGCTCTACACGTCGTAATAACATCTTCTATGATTGAGTCCTCATCATCTGCGTCAGCAAACAACTTACAAACGTGCTGCAGGTCCCTGGGAAGATATATTTTAAAAAAATCATCCGTCCATGTATCCTTCACCGTAGGTGTATCATAGATTAGCGCTTTTGTAACATCCATCATCTTTTTAATCTTTTATGTGTTTCGTTTTCTATATCTATCATTTTTTGGTTGATGAAATCTTTTAAAGTGATATATTCATCTTTAAAAGGAGAGTCTCTTATTTCAAATTTGTCTTTCGGCAGTAGCCTGAATATTCCCATAGTCGTTTCAAGCTTTTCTAAATCTTCAGGAGGTATATCTTCTGGAGTTTTGCCTAATAATTTAGCAAGTTTGGACACTAATTCATCCTTACTTATCAGTGCTTTACCCTCCAGTTCGTCTAAGCGTTTATCTACCTTAATTATACGTTCGTTTAACTCATTACTCTTTTTCCCTGTTTCGTTTTCTATATCTATCATTTTTTGGTTGATGAAATCTTTTAAAGTGATATATTCATCTTTAAAAGGAGAGTCTCTTATTTCAAATTTGTCTTTCGGCAGTAGCCTGAATATTCCCATAGTCGTTTCAAGCTTTTCTAAATCTTCGGGAGGTATATCTTCTGGAGTTTTGCCTAATAATTTAGCAAGTTTGGACACTAATTCATCCTTACTTATCAGTGCTTTACCCTCCAGTTCGTCTAAACGTTTACCTAATGCAATTATACGTCCATTTAACATACTATTCATTTCTAGTCCACTCTTCATCACGTCTAATATTTCAAGCCATGCCGGAGTTCGCTCTTTTTCGAGTTCAATCAGTCGATCTATACCGGATATTTCTTCTTTTATGCGTTCTATTTCGTTAGCGGACATCTTTTTACCAGCCTCTCAGAAGGAGTATTAAATTGTTTCAAAATCGATTTCTTCTTCTACGATTCGTTTATCTATTATCCTTTTTTCTTTCTCAGCCTCTATTTCCACTAATGGCTCTATCTCCCTTTCAAGCTTGATAATTCTATTTTTGAGTCCAATGATTTCTTTTAGTGGTGCTTCCCGCTCTTCTTCCATCTGCTTTATCTTCGCTCTCAACTCTTTAATATCTTTTACTTCTTTTATTTTTTCAAAGCTATCCTTAAAATTGTTTATTTCCGCTTTCAACTTATCTATTTCTACTTCCGATACCGGTACGTCCAGCGGACGGTTGACAGTGACACCTTTTTCTACAGTTATCGGTTCATATTCCTTTTCCCGCCTTTTGTATATCTTCAGCTTACCCTCCTCCGCCTCTTTAACTTTTAGTCCAAGGATTTTAGCTTCACCAAAAATTTTTAGACTTCCTTTTTCAATCCTCACATAATATTCCGTTTCATTACTGGTATTATTTATTATCCGCCATTTGTTAACTCCTTCTTCTTTCAACTTGAACTTATCCGGAAGTGCAAAGCCATCAGTTCGTGGCACCTTATCCAATTCGTTACGGATGGCATCCTCATTTAAGTCATCTCTTCCTATGTCCCGGGTAGTCAAATGCTTGCCAGCGCGGATTTCCTTGAACCTCCTATTCTCCTCCTTCTTCTCACAGATTGTTATCTCCGCCAAATGTTCTGCATTAGAGATAGAAACGGTATTCTTATCCAATGATTTGATCACAGCATCATTTGCTACCCACTCGAAATTAGAGACTTTGCTGAGCTCTTCGATGAACTCTCCGTCTTCATTACCATCTCCCACGCAGATATTATCCCATCCACATACATATTCCCATTTAGTGTATAAAAGAGAAAGAACCAACAGTTTAGGAAAACTAATCCCTTCTCCAACTTTAACAAACTCGAGAAACTTCTCTGTACCTATCACTTTAAGTAACTCGGATGGCTTCTCAATTGCCGTAGAAACTTTATTATCAAGTTCCTCTCTTAAAGCTTCGGCTAAAACGTTTTCGCCCCTATGCGTTAAGATATAATCATCCGTGCCTCCGCTATTCGCCACATACGCCCGGTCTTCCAATGTTTCACGTTGGAAATCATTAAACAGTTGGTCAATTTTATCATCACCTAACGCATCACGGTAGATGGAATGTATATCTTCACCCATTGCCAACATTGATGTTAAAATCACTTCATCCTCGCTTGCTGCGGCCGATTTGATCTTGAATATAGACTTTGTAAATATAGACATATTACCCTCATCCAGGTTTTCTATGGCCTCATTCACTACCTCCTTTAAAATACCTACAATTCCTATCAGATCTTTATAAGTCTCCTCCTTCTTTGAGGGGCCTATATCCATGGGAAGCAGAAAGCTTTTCGCCTCCTGCAATATCTTCTCTGACGCCCTATTTTCGCTTTCGTATACCTTTTGCTCGCCGTTCTCCTCGATAATTGTCAGGTTGTATGTTTTGTCATCACCGATCTTTAGGATTGCTGTCCCCCCTGCTCCTTTTTCGATCGTTATTACGGGTCTGTCTCCCGCCGCAGGTTCGCATATAATTTTGTTACCTTTTGGGTTGATTTTTAGATCCTCCGCCCAGTCAATATTGAAAACATTCCTGAGAGACCACATGAGTTTATTCTGCGCTTCCTCGTTATCCTTTTGGTTAATTATGTCCCAGCTAAACAAATACTCTGCTTCAATGCCATCCGTTGGAATTTTCTCTAAAATCTTCTCAACTTTTTCTCCTAATTCGTCCTTCTTCCCGTTTATTAAATCTTTAATAATCCATCTGGCTATCTCCTCTGTTGACAATGCTGATTTTTTCTTCTCTTCTTCTATTAACTCTTTAAACGCAACTAATAAATCTACAAAGCCTTGTGCAACTTTTAATCTATTGTATAGTGTATCTTTAATATTACAATTTCTCAGGAGGAGCAGAACTTCGTTTTCCTTACTACCTCCCTCCTTGCTCGTTTTGCTCTCAAACACGATTATTTTTGCATTTACGTCTCTTAATACATCGCCCCTATTTGCATTTCGTTTAATAATTTTTATTTCCTTTTCTTTATCCACTGCCGCAATCTCAAATTTTCTACTTAAAATCTCCTTTATAGTGCCCTCATTTTTGATGTCCCGCACATAACCGATTATTTTATCTGCTATTTTATACTCACAATTAGCCAACATTCCAGTGTCTAAAGCCTCATTAATTAAGTCCTCCGTATTTGTATTTGCACCTCCAGAGGCATAGCATGGCACAAAGATTGGTGATCTTTGCTTCTGCTCTTCTAATTTCATATGATGTTTTAATTGAGCCCAATCTATATCACTACCGCTTTCTTCACATGCTGTTATCCCAAAAGCAGGATAGATTACCTTCGTTAACTCGTCGTCTATTTTTTCCGCATACGTCTTACCGAGTATCTTTCGCTTCCCGTTTTCCTCTTCCACTTTCAGGTTGTAAATTCTACCATCGCTAATTTTTAAGATCGCTGTTTGCCTCGCATCATCAATATTTATTTTAGCAGAGTTTTCAGCCTCAGAAATGCGGATAATTTTAGTTTTTATTATCTCGAGTTCGGTTACAGAGATTTCTGCATTTTCCACCCAACCCATACCGAACTCTTCACTTAGGAACTTTTTGAGCTCTTCTCTATCACTCAAATCAGCTTTATTATTCTTTAATTCACCTCTTTTCTCTAATCTATCCATTAATATTTCATTATCCACAAGTATTATCCCATCTAAATCTGCTGTGGCTATGAGATCGTTAAGTGCTAAGAGTATATTAAAACATCGTCTAAACCAGGGCTGTTGAGAACCCAGATATTTATTATCCTCTTTCCCTCCTAATATCCCCAGCGTAAAATATCCACGCGAGCCTTTTCCGAATTGTTCCGCTAAAGGGCTTATGACTCCGGTTCCTGTGCCACCACCCAGGCCAACGAAGAAGAAATTGCCCCGGCTGCCAATCTCTGTGCCTTTCTCTGCTGCCTTTGATATAACCTCGTAAACCTCATATCGTACCTCCTTCATAGAAAGAGGAAGCATTTGGAGTTCCGGATGGTGGTCAAACCCTTCGGAATCAAGAATATCCTTGTCATATTTATTCACTATCAAAGGCCGTGTTTTTTTTATCATCTTGTTATAAAGAAATCTGCCTTTATCGGAACCTCCCACTACACCACCCGTACCGCTAAAAGAATCAACCATTAAGCCTTCTAACATCACCGCCTCTTCTGGATTCTTCATAGCTTCCGCCTTTCTATCCATTGTACGATTAACACTTCTTATTTCTTCTACAATATCCCGTTCATAACTCATCCAGGGTGTGTTGGCTAACAGTTCGCCCAACGAGTAGTTCCAAGCATCCAAATATTCATCCAGCTTTTTGTATTTCTCAACTTCGTTTAGACTGTATGAAGTCTCTCGCTCTTGAACGAATATGAGCTCTCTCAAGTCTTTCAGTTTAGCCCTCATCATTAATCTATACTCATTCGCCAGTCCATTTTCCCATTTTGCCAGTTGTTTGTAGTCATTCAATAAGATGTCCCGGTATACCACGTTAACACGTTCTATAAAATGAGCCACCAGAGCACAGCCACAACCACCGAACCCAATCCTAAAAAATCGCCTGAGCATTTACCTACATCTCACCTCCTCGTTTTCTTACGCTAAATAATAATAGAAAAGTCAATAAAATAAGGAGTATTACACTTGTCCAATACAGATAATATTGCGTGATCATACCGTTATAATACGATTCCGCAGCGACTGATGCAAGGTCCATAAGTAGTATTATAGGAAATAGTATCAATGATAAGCGAGCAATCCCTAAAACTTGTGCCCCTAAATCATGTTTCTCTCTAACTTCCGCTAAAAAAACCCTATCTATTATCTTATTACCTAATTTATTCCCACCAAGAGTAGATACGCATATAGCTACTACGATTAATATAAACGCGCCTGGTATCTGGTAGATAAGAGACACATAAGGTGAGATTATAACAGTAAATACGACAGCGACCAGCCAAAGCATCCAACTGGCATGGATCTTCCTGAGCTGGATGAAGACATCACCTCCTCTACCTCCTCCCGATTTCTTTTTCCATAACTCACGAAATTTCTGCAACATCCCTAATCCTCCTCCCCTTTCTCCCTTTCCTTCCTCAATTTACCTAACCTTCTTCTTAATAAAGATGAAACGGGAACTCCTGATAAGACAGACAATAGTGATATACCAATGACAATCAATGGTACTATTACCATCGATATAATAGGTACAAGTGGTAAATCCCATGATAATAAGGGCACTGCCCGCTCTATATAAGGACCTGATCCCTCTAGTACACCCTTATTCCCCACCTCGTCTTCCCACGCTATCGCATAACTTGCATTTTTACCGAAATCTCCAGGTCCGAACACCTCTGGCTTCACTTTCCAGGAGGTATAATTAGTAGTGTCTGCCGAAACACTTAACCTTTTTGTTCGCAGAGTCTGATGAGCATGCTCGGGATTAGAGGGATCATGAATCGAGAGGTCTAACCAGAAAGTATTATCCTTGGAGCTATAGAAACCTACGTGGTATTCAAATTCATCGGCATATTTACCACTTACCGGGTCTGGTGGTTCCATTTTTGGCTCAATTCTTATTAAACTTACATGCGGTCCTTCAAACCACGCCGTGGTCTTTGCTTCTTCTCCATTTACCGCCATCCCATCATCCCAATATTCGAGCCTGTACTGGCTCGTAAAAAGCGCTTCGTTTGTCTTGTTTATATATTCTCGCAATTTGTCTTCCGTAAAAATACCGAGACCCGGTCCCACTCTGAACTTAATGACCCCCTCCTTTCCTGTGCCTTCAATAACGTGCTCTTCATTGAGCGGGTCGGTTATCGTCAGCCAGCCATATACAGTATCATTATCGGGATCGTTTACTTCAAATGTATATGTATATACTGTATGTGTCGAACCATATTCAGGATTTGGAGTTACAGCCTTTACAAATTCCGGTGCTTCATTGGCAAGTAACGTAGGTCCATCGATTTTAGAGCCTTTGCTTTCTTTATATTCATTGTACCCGTCCCAGTACCAGAAATGAAACGCTGAACGTTGCCCGGCATCTCCTTCATCAAACACCTCCTTCTTCTCCACTGTCCAACTCACCGTTGCACTACTGCTTTCATCATAATCAGAAGAATGTATAATCGGGTTGTACCGGTATCCACGCCATGGCACGGGTTTCCATTCCTTGCTACCTGGCTTATAAACAAACAGGACGACCGTCATATTGGCTCTGTCCGGATGCTCTATCTCCGCAGTGTACGTGAATTTCTTGAACCAGTAATCCTTGGTTGGCGTTACAGTCGCACTGCTCAGCTCAGGCTCTTTTAATGCCTTTTCCGCCACCCCTATCTCTTTCTTCCAGCCTGCTAGTGACGCTTCTGTCGTCTTTATCTCAGGTCCATAAAATATCTGTGACGCATATCTCTCCTGCTTATCGGGATAGAACCGGTATTTAGAAGTGCCCTCCCAGTTCTTATCTAATGTCAGATTGACGCGCCATTCATGCCGCCATCTGTCTTTATGCCTGCTCTCCTCCCCTATTCCGCCCTTCTCTTCCCATTCCTTGCTTGACGCATTATATATCGCTAATACTAAAGAAACGTCCCTGTCCACGTCAACACTGTAGTTAAACGATTTCTCTTCTCTTACGCCTATTACCTCCCAACTCGGGTCCACGATGGCGTTCTCATATCGGATGTACGGCTTATAAGAGCCACCGCCACCGCCGCCACCACCACTTATTATAATTGTGGGGGTTTCAGTTAACAGGAGTGGACCATCGTAAACCGCAGATTTGTATTTATTGTTGCATAAGAATTTATACTTAGCGACACCTTCATAACCTTCTCCAAATGTTATGTCCTTCCATTCCCATCTGTTTCCGCCTGGTCTACTAGTTCCAGGACCTTTATGTCTCCATGATCCGTTATATACCTCTAATGTCACATTACTTATTTCTATGCCACTATAGGTATTATTTACTTCAACGGTATAATTAAACGCTGTGCTAAAATCGCCCTTGGATGGATACACAGTTGCATTTTTGAATATCTCTTCCGCAGTCGGAATCTTCATCAAGGTAGGACCATCATATATCCTGGATACATGCGTACCCGCAACGAATTTGTAGCTTGCAAATCCTGCACCGTCCTTTTTGAATTGTATATTCTCCCATTCCCATTTATTACCCGTTTTGGTTCCTTTACCCTTATCTTTCCATTCGTCGATAGATATGTCATACACCATAAGCACGACATCTTCGCTTGTGTTTACTTCCACACCATAGCTAAAAGGAGTATTATAATATCCTGAATCTGGATTCACAGTTGCATTTTTGAATATCTCTTCCGGGACAATAATCTTCAATGTCGGCCCATAATAGATCTCCGATTCATGCGTACCGGCAACGAATTTGTAGCTTGCAAGCCCCGCGCAGTCTTTATTGAATTGGATATTCTCCCATTCCCATCTATTCCCTTTTTTTGTTCCTTTGCCCTTCTCTACCCATTCGTCAATAGATATGTCATATACTGTAAGCAGAACATCTTCGTTCGTGCTTACTTCCACACCATAGCTAAAAAGAGTGTTATAATGTCCTGAATATGGGTCTACTGTTGCATTTTTGAATATCTCTTCAGGGATAGTAGGTTTCAATGTCGGGCCATAATATATCTCCGATTCATGCCTTTCGCCCGATTCTATAAAGAAGAAGCGATAACTTGCCAGCCCTTCGCTATCCGCGCTGGCAATATCTGTGATGTTATCCCATTTCATCAACTGCCAGTTGCCCGTATCGTTATATTGTTTCTCCCCTCGCACCTCCCACTTATAACTTGAGATATTAAAGACTTCCAGGGAGAGCTCTTCTTCCTTATTCAACTTCACAGATACACTATACGAGAACTTATCATTATAATAACCGGAACTAGGCCTCACAATCGCATTTCTGAACTCCCATGCTATCTCTTCTTTAATATAAGGCCCCTTCCCATATACTAAATCTGTGCTATTCCATCTAAATCTGTAAGTTACGTTCTGCCCTTCCCACGCCCGATCGGATGGTATCCAATCCCACCTGAGAGTTTCCCAACCAAGCGTATCCCTATACTCGCGCGTTTTATATGTTATCCAGTCTTTTTTGGTAGGATCGTAAAGCTGTAACTCTATTAGTGATTCTTCATAAAACCGTACATCTACGGTGTAAGTAAAAGAATCTGTATAATTACCTTCCGGTGGGCTAACACTGGCATTCTTCACTGCTGGCTTCATTACCGGCCCCTCGCTAACATCCGGAGCCGATATGATTCCTATCGCAAGAGCCAATACTAAGCCAACTAAAACTAAAACCAATACCGCTATCTTCTTACCTGTCATCTCTGAAAAACGCCACCATTATATATTTTTATTTATGATACTTTTATTAAAGTTACTGATTACCTACCACTTTAGTCGCAATTTATCAAATGGCACCTCGAACGTATCTATAACCCAGCTAAGGCATTTCTCTCCTTTTGATTCATAAAATTTCATTCCTACACTCTCCCATCTATTATGAATCAAGTTATACGCTTCTAGTGTCACGTCCATCTTTTCGAGCCCATTCATAC
This sequence comes from Candidatus Methanophaga sp. GoMg3.2, assembly GCA_013180565.1. The sequence continues at coordinate 8,712 of QBUN01000396.1, forward strand.
AAATGGTAACATTACACTCTTCTCCATACGGTATAGGTGGCGCAGGGACAAGCTCATAGCTATTGAACACGGCGATTATATCCGGACCCTTGAATCTCTTCTCGGACATTTTCCACCCACCAAATCTCGTATCATAAAATGCGTACGTATGCTCCCACTCGCCTACATCTCCTTCTGACGGCAGTTCTATCATCGTCCATAAACAATTTAACGGTTGATATGGTGTTGTATATTCACATTTCTGGTCATCGTTTAATGTGTGTTCGTTACCCTCCGGATCAAACAAGACCAATTTTACCGCTGTCTGCTTATCTGCTGTCATGGTAATAGAGAAATTAAAAAGCGGATTGTTATTATTCGTAAAGATATAATCTTTAAAGTTATAAAGCACACCGTCGTTTGGAATAACGTCTGCACTTGAGATGCTTATATTTAGCGGTATGTATAATTTTGGACCGTAAGAAGACGTGGCGGCATACCCTGTCTTTCCCCAATAGAAGGAGAAGTTATAGCTTGTGTTTCCCTCATAGGGGTTATTAAAATTAAATATCCTCTCGTTCTCCCATGTGAGCGTTTGTGGATTTGGTGAACCAGTATATGGCCTATTATTTCCTACTGCCATCCACTCATTACTACCTTCTTCTTTAACCATAAGCACTACATCGCCAGGAACGTTTGCGCTTAAACGAACGCTGAAATCAAATCCATCATTCCACCATCCTTCTTTTGGACTAAAGCTTCTGTTTTGCCACTTTAGACCGATGTCCCAATTCGTGCAGGTAATTCCTGATTCGCTAACGATACCTGTACATTTCCAGCATACCGTCTCGAATGCTTCACAAGGCGTTTTCGCACTGAATAAGATGGTACTCTGTTCACTGACTACCGGCTTACGTTCCACTGCCTCCCAGTTGCCATCATCACATTTCGCCCACAAGGTTACATATTCGGGTTTACTCGTTTTATATTCGGCACTGAAGTTAAATGGCGTGTAATTTGTTCCTTCTTCCGGATCCACGGAAAGTTCCCCGAATTCCTCCTCTATTAGCTCCGGACCATCAAAAGAAACTTTTGTATTCTTGCCTGTAAGAAATTCGTAACTTGCAATACCTAATGCTGGTAGAACTTTAAAAGGAACATTCTCGAATTCAAATAATTTCCACTCGGTTGTAGTTTTATCTTTACTTTTTCTCTCTGCCACATTATCTCCTTTTGAGTCATAAACAGTTAATGTTATATACTCTGGCTTTACCGCCTTAACCAAAACTCGGTAAGTAAATTCCGTTTCTCTTGTCCCTATCTCAGGCTCCAAACTCGCATCTTTGAAATCGGCAATCCCGATAGAAGGTCCGGAATAAAGCTCTGTCTCATTGATCCTGATGCCTTTATAATAGAACTCGAATTTATAAGTCGCGCTTCCTTCGTCTTCCTTATCAAATGGTTGCGTGTCCACCCAGCAAAGCGGTTTCCAATTACCTCTGTCTGTATAGTTCTTCATAGGATCGGATATTACAGCTTCGCCCTCATGTGGGTAATCAACTCTTAGCTTTACATCTATCTCCTTTGTCGAATTCACCTCGATGCTATAATCAAATTGGTAATTATAAAGTCCTCCGTTTGGTGTTACACTATTATTTCTCCATCTTAAGTCGATCGGGTAGAAAGGCCCTTCTGATTCACTTGATTCAGAGATGCCTACAAATTTATATATTGAATCGTTAAATCGGTCTAACTCATGACTATTCAATCTTATCTCCTGCCATGTAAGCGTTTCATTTATATTTGGCGTTCTATAACCTCTCGTTCCTTTCGTGTCCCAAGTATCAGAAGTATGATTCCTTACTTGTAACTCTATTTTGTCGTCGCATACATTTGCATTAACTGTAACGCTATAATTAAAAGTGTCCGCGTTTGTTCCCTCCTTAGGCGTCACATCCAAATTATAGTAATCCTCTTCAATAATGGGTCCATGATGTCCCTTATCTGTTGGGGATGATTCGCCATAAGTACCTACAAATCGGTATTTACCACGAAGATGATCATCGAAATGATCGAAGCCTAGGTTTATACCCGCCCATCTAAGTGTTTGATTGTATCCTGGCCTTGTATAGCCTCGTATTCCTTTTGGTTCCCAGCTATTAGCGCTGAAATTCCATACTTCTAATAAAATAGTGCTATCCTCTACCATATTCACCCAGGTCGTGACCTCATAGTCAAAAGATAGGTTGCGTATTGTTTTGTTGTAGTAAACAGAAGGCATATAAAATTCTTCTTTTATTGTAGGTCCGATATGCCCACCATGAAATGGCTCTGATTCGTTATAGCTACCTACAAATCTATATTTACCCGTAAACGCTCTATCTAAATTGTGTGAAGTCAAAGCGACAGCATGCCATGTAAGTTCCTGATCCCTAAGAGGTACGGGATACTCTTTTAATTCCTTCTCGTCCCAGCCGCTATTTGTATAATTCCAAACTTGGAGCATTATGCTATCATTTAGATTCGCCCAAACAAAGACAGAATAATCGAATGACATGCCTTTGAGCGTCCTGTTCTGCTCTACGTGTTGGTCATCGAATGTTTCTTTATAGCTTGTGAGCATCGGTATTCCATTGACTGGTTTATTGTCACCTCCACAAGAAATAACACCCACGGATTCAACATCAAACTCGTACCAGCATTTATCCCACTTCCATCCACTTTTTCCATCTGTAAACTCTTTAAACTCCTCATCGCAATCTTCCAATGGCAAGAGGCTAAGATCATCAAAAGAGAAAATTGCAGTTGGCTCCATTAACCGCCTACTCTGTGATTTACCATAATCTTGGCAACTTTTTTTATTCTCATAGTTGGATCCAAATGTGAGATTAACGTTAACATTTACTGGCCACATGCTATTATCATCGATTTTAAATTCTATATGATAGATGAAATTATCTGTTACCTTTCCGTATGTGGACTCATCTAAAACTTCTCCCGAAGGATTTTCTACCCACGTGTCTAGAATTGTTACTTTGCATGCGGCAGAAGCATAGGGCACTAAAAACAAAGCGCATGCGAGTACCACAATCACAGCTACTGCAACTTTCCCTCTCATTTTATTTCGCCTTCCGCCTCTTTCCGCTTCGCTTCTCACCTATGAACTAGCGAACATTTAATACATTCTTATCGCCCCTATACTATAAAAATGCTTTTTGGTTTTTAATGAGTTTGTGCGGCATGGTTAGAATCAAAAAGGATTAATTAGCCACAGAGTTACTGGCAGAGGAGAAGAGACTTAGCATTAACGATGCTCTTGCTTATCTTTTAATTTCACCGCAGATCACATAGAGAACGCAGAGTCACCAGAAAACCTAAGCAACGATTGAAACGGTCTTAAACTCGGCGCCATCGGCGATCTCCGCGGTGATAAAACACGGGGTTTTTAGAAAGTCTCGTGGTTACATAAAAACCTTTTCTTAGAAAGAAAAGGTTTTTTATTTATCCGCCTTTTCAATATATCGTGCTATGTATCTTGCGAAATCGTTAAAGTCGCCAAGATTGTTTTGCAAGCAATGATGAAGTTCTCCTATATCCACTTCCTCATACATATGCACCAGTATATTTCTAAAACTCACCGCTTCGATAAACCTTTCTGCAAAATCAGTTGGAATAACTCTATGTCTTTCAAGTATTAGTATAACGCTCCTATAATCTTCGGGCTTTTCAAAATCCTCAGCAGAGATTATAAGCTCGCCAATATCTAAAGCCGATTCTATGGCAAGATGAAAATTTCTCTCAATTGCAGACCTCAATTTATAGTCATCCTCCAATCTTTCCTCCGTTACTGACTTATAGGACCTTAAAAAATCAACGTATTTCTTCATGCTTATAATCTTTCTAGCGATTTTCTCGTTTTTGTCCATTCTAAATTCCTCTTTCAGCAACCTTTTTCAAGAACTCGGCTGCCCATCTTTTATCATAGTACCTCCTGTCAAGATAACAGGATAGTATTCTATGCTCAAAATCTATCTTCTGCCCATCGTCTCTGATAAATAAAGGATGATTTGCCTTTATTATTTCGTAATTGAGTGTAAGAGGTGCGTCATTCATAATTACCAGGTCAATTCTATCTGTTCTTAGGATGCCCGTTAACTCAGACATCAATTTTAATTGTAGATTAAACCTCTCCTTCTTGCTCAGTGATTCATCCAGGAAAACTGCCAAGTCTATATCGCTCAGCTTCCCTGCATTTCCTTCTGCTACCGAGCCGAAGAGGTATGCAAGCTTAACATGCTCTTGCTTACTCAGAAATTTCACAATCCCGCTGTCCTGACCCGTTAGCTTCTTGTCCATTTGAAAGAGAGGTATATGAGATATGATATATATGGGATACGAGGTTATATAGTATTTACGGTAGTGATAGATAAAGAAAGACCCATTTGAAGATGGGTGGATGGCTTATCATATCTATTCGCCTGCTCTGGCAGAGTACGGAGCGGCTACAGGGGGCTTCACGAGAGAGGAGGCATCAAAATAAAAAATATTCGTGAAGTCGTTCAGATGATAGTGGAAGAACTCATTGAAGAGGGGAAACCAATACCAAAACCACAAACGAGGGACGTTCGTGTATTCACAGAGCAAAAGGTAATGGTAACAGTCTAATGCCGATTGATTACTTTCCCGCCAAAAGCACTGAAAAGGATAATTGAAAAACAAGCGAAATGGACTGAATGGGATTTAAAACGCTTGAAATTTTTGAAATAATTTAATGAAGGTGAGTGTACTATAACAAGCACTTTTCCAGCATATAATCCGCAGCAATATCTAGAACATATTCCCAATATTTCCATCGTTTAACGAAAGCACCATTATGCCAAGCTTCCATCCCTCTCAATGTAACTTTCATTTCCACAGTTTCACCGGACATCTCTTTGCACACGTGATACCTCTTCCCCGCAAATTTGACTTTGCCGTTTTGTTTTACTTTTCTTTCTACCTTTTCAAAATACAGTTCCCGAATCACCCTTTCCAGTTCTTCATCGGTCAATGGCTTTGCTTCTGCGTCTTTCAATACAGATGAGGCGGTTTTTCCATATCGAGCCCACTGCCCCTTCGACTCGTTTCGGAATCGGATATATTCAGGAATCGCCTTTTCCACACGCTCTATATCCAAAAACTGATATTTGTCATAGAAATATTTTCGGTCCTGGCTATGGGCTCTTTCCTTCTTTCCATTTCCTTTTGGATTCTCTACCTCGGTCGGAACATCCACGACTTCAAGCATCCGAAGCAACCTGGAAACAACGCCATTATTGTACTCGCCACCATTGTCGTGATGGAATAATTCTGGCTTGCTGTGTAACCTAAAAGCTCGAAGAAGGGTAAGAATTACGAAATAAGAATGTTTCGTCGGGAATACGCAAAGAGCCATGTACCCTCTCGAATAGTCGTCTTCAACAGAGATTTGGTATATCAGCGACCCGTTCCCAAGCGTAACTTCCATGGTGTCTGCGTGGTACATAACGTGTGGTCTTGGCTTTTCATAAAATTTCACTTTCTCAGCAATTTTGGAAGATTTATACCGCTCGGGGTTGAGAACACGCAAAATGCTCATCGTAGAAACGTGAACAGCAAATTCGTTCGAAAGCAGTAAAGATAAGTTCCATGCGCCAAACTCGGGGTATCGCTTGTGTGCTTCTTTAATTGCCTTTATCTCTACGTCGTTCAACGGTTCTCTACGCTTGGGATCGACATTTGGATTTCTCTGAGGATTTGCTTGAGGGTTCGTGTAGACATTGGATCTTTCAGGCTTCTTCTTTACTTTTTTAACACCTTCTTGTAGGCTTGAATTGTTGTCCTCTTTTTCTCCGTCGTTTTTTTTGAACGTCGTC
>QBUN01000112.1 GCA_013180565.1 Candidatus Methanophaga sp. GoMg3.2
CCAAATAATTGGCATTTGTGAAATTGAGCATGTTCATCACCCCCTATTTATTGACCTTTGACCACTTCCAAACATAATAGCAACCAATGAAAGTAAATACCAAAGATACAATACCGCCGAAATAGAAAACGGAATTTATCCCGGCATAATCCATCACCACACCAGACATTAAAGGAGCAATTATTATACCGAGACTTATTGTACTACTAAATATACCCATCCAGTAGCCAATCCCCACCTTTTTACCGATTAGTACGGCGATTAAATATGCCCATAGTTTTGCCTTCTTTTCCCTCCTGGGCTACCACTCCTGCATATGCCAGGGCAACGGGAATAATCATTCCTGCAGCCAGACCATTCAATAATCGTACTGCTGTGAGTGTATATTCATTATGGGCTGGGAGATAAAAGAGGGAAATGACTGCAAGAAGCAGCAGCCCTGATGCGATGAAAATCCTTCTTCCATATCGCAGCAAATATAGAAAAGAACAGGGTAAACAATGCCCGTTTTTCCATATCATTGCATCAAACTTTGCAGTATAAAAAGGTTTCGGTCAATCCAGGGGGCATAAGCTTTTTATAGTCTAATGTTTAGGTTATTGTATTATATCTCTTATTCTAAGGCGGTTAAGATGAACAGTGGCATAACTACGGAAGAGGCAAAGAGTATAGATATAGAAGAGCTACTAAAAAAACTCTCAGCCGATAAAAATGGACTTTCCGCTTCGGTGGCAAAAGACCGACTCCAAAAGTATGGTTATAACGAGATTACGGAAAAAAAGGAAAGTCTGCTGCTCAAACTGCTGAGTTTTTCTGGGGTCCTATTCCCTGGATGATCGAGGCTGCTGCCATTCTATCGGCAATCATTCACCACTGGTTAGATTTCTGGGTCATATTCGCACTGCTGCTGGTAAATGCGGTGGTGGGATTCTGGCAGGAAAAGAAGGCTGACAATGCCATTGATTTGTTAAAACAGAAACTGGCACTGCAAGCGCGAGTATTGCGTGATGGTAAATGGTCAGATATGCCTGCCCGGGAACTTGTTCCAGGGGATATTGTGCATGTTAAACTTGGCGATATTGTCCCTGCTGATATAAAACTCATAAAAGGAGAGTACCTGCTGGCAGATGAGGCCGCACTGACAGGCGAATCTCTGCCCGCGGAAAAGCATGTTTCCGACGTTGCCTACTCTGGTTCAGTGGCTAAGAAAGGTGAAATGGATGCGCTGGTAGTTGCCACTGGGATGAACACTTTTTTCGGTAAGACCGCCGCGTTGGTAGAGGAAGTCAAGACCAAAAGCCATCTCCAGAAAATCCTCGCAAAAATAGGGAATTTCCTGATTATTCTTGCTGTTGCGATGGTAGTGGTCACTTTTGTTTTTGCATACATACGTGGAGAGAGCCCGCTGGAAATGCTTAAGTTTGCGCTGGTTCTCATCGTTGCTTCTATACCGATAGCAATGCCTGCGGTACTATCTGTTTCTCTGGCAGTTGGCGCAATAAACCTATCGAAAAAGAAAGCTATTGTTAGTCATCTGCCGGCAATTGAAGAAGTAGCAGGCATGGACATCCTGTGTTCCGACAAAACTGGTACCATCACAGAAAATAAGTTGACCTTAGCTGATGTGGTGCCTTTCAAAGGATTCATGGACAAAGACGTCCTGCTCAATGCCTCTCTTGCGTGCACGGAAGAAGGCGAGGACCCCATTGATATGGCAATACTCGGCAAAACTAAACAGGTGCTTCCAGATGATGCTACTGCTAACTGTAACATAATTGATTTTAAACCTTTTGACCCGGTGATAAAACGTGCGGAGGCTATAGTAGAAAGCCCAGACGGTAAACGTTTCAGAGTAGCCAAGGGCGCTCCTCAGGTTATCCTGTCGCTTGCCACTGATAAAGACAGTATTCAAGCTAAGGTGGATGAGGGTGTAAACACGCTTGCTGCAAAAGGGTATCGCACACTTGGAGTAGCCTGGACCAGCGGCGCTGATGATAAAAATTGGCAATTTGTCGGTCTTATTCCGCTTTATGATCCGCCTCGTGAGGATTCAAAGCAAACTATTGATACGGCGGAGTCCATGGGAATAGACGTCAAAATGGTTACAGGTGACCATGAAGCCATTGCTAAGGAGGTAGCACAGCAGGTGGACCTGGGCACTAATATCCTGCCTGCAACCAAATTGTTAGAGATTAAATCAGACAGCGAAGCCGAGCGTTTGGTAGAAGATGCCGATGGGTTTGCCCAGGTTTTCCCCGAACATAAATACCATATTGTTGAACTGCTCCAGGGGAAACAGCATATCGTTGGTATGACCGGGGATGGTGTCAATGACGCACCGGCACTAAAAAAAGCAGATGCAGGCATTGCTGTTTCTGGTGCCACGGATGCCGCGAGATCTGCGGCTGACATCGTTCTTACCCTACCAGGACTTTCGGTGATTATTGATGCCGTCAAGGAAAGCCGCAAAATATTCCAGCGTATGAATAGCTATGCCATCTACCGAATCGCAGAAACCATCGCTGTGCTGTTCTTCATCTCACTTTCCATAATCATTTTTAACTTTTATCCTCTAACTGCGCTAATGATAATTATGCTGGCACTTTTAAACGATGTACCTATTATGACAATAGCTTACGACAACGTTCAGTATCACAATAAGCCGGAGAGATGGAATATGAAGGCGGTTTTAGGCATGGCTACCGTGTTAGGGGTGATTGGTGTAATCTTTTCGTTTGCACTTTTATTTATCGGAATGCATGTTTTGCATCTCAAGACGGAAGAAATAACGTCTTTTATGT
>QBUN01000111.1 GCA_013180565.1 Candidatus Methanophaga sp. GoMg3.2
CAATGATAGGTGCAAGGCTTGGAAGTGCTGTCTCATTAAAAACAAAATCGATCTGCTTGGAAATAGGTCTTGGAATGTTAGTTATGGCTCTTGCTCTTATTACAGTGTATAAGGCATTATAAGTCACTCCTCAATTTTTTAAAAAAAGTAGAAATGAACGTAACGTTATATACTTAAATTGTTAGGTAGATGTCAAGAGGTAAAAAAAATAGATTATAACAAGTGTTATGGTGATAGTGATAGATGCCAAGCTTGTATAGAGATATGCCCGCAAGGTGCTATCTTTGTATTGGAATAGTAGGGTAGGGTAGAAAATGGATACAGAAAAAGAGAAGGAGAAACTAAGTTTACTGTTGGTGTACTGGATTGAGCATAACAAAGAGCATGAAAAGGATTTCACGCGCTGGGCTGAGAAAGCTAAAGGGTTTGGTGAAATTGGCACCAAGGTCTACGGAGCGATAATGGAAGCGGTCGAACACATGGAAGAAGTGAACGAATGCCTTTTTAATGCTTTTGAAGATATAGATAATAAGGATAAGGAGGATAAGAATAAGAAATGAAAATCCTGACCTGTGGCAAAGGGGGCTGTGGAAAGAGTTCAGTAACCGCTCTACTTGCAATAGAACTTGAAAAGAGAGGATACAAAGTTATCGTAGTGGATAATGACGAATCAAACTTTGGACTGCATATTCAACTTGGAATGGAACTTCCAAAGGATTTCGCATTACACTTCGGCGGTAAGAGAATGGTTGCAGAAAAGCTGTTGAAGTCCATGAAAGGGGAAGGTGAAAGATTCAGTGTTTTCAACGACGGGATAGGAGCGAGTGACATCCCGGATGATTACATGAGCAAAAAGGGCGGGTTAAATCTGATTGCGATAGGCAAGATTCGCGAGTTCGGCGAAGGTTGTGCATGCCCATTTAATGCTTTATCCGCTGATTTCTTGCGCATGCTCGAGTTAAGTAAAGGGGAATTTGCACTTGTTGATACCGATGCAGGAGTTGAGCACTTTGGGAGAGGTGTAGAAGCTGGTTGTGACCTCATTCTAATGGTCATTGACCCATCTCAGGAATCAATCCGGCTTGCCGAGAAGGTAAATAAAATCAGCGAGGGCGCGGGTAAACCGTTATATTATGTCTTGAACAAGACAGATGATGAAACGGCGAAGTTCCTTCTCGATTCGGTTGATCAAAGTAAGGTTGTATCCGTCATACCGGAAGATAAAAGGGTATTTAGAAATTGTTTAGTTGGTGACGCGCTCAATTTTGAATTGAAAGGAATAGTAGAACTTGCAGATTTCTTGGAAAGGGTGAAGAGTTGAGGATACTCGCACCTTTAGCCAGTGCTAAGCTTCTGCCCTTACGATCAAAATCAACTGCTGCGCTAAAAAAGGTTGACTTACCTTTTTTTGGCTATTTCCCTATCCTCCTTCTCATCAAAATGCATGCTACCGCGAACAGGGTAGCGACTGCAATTACTCTTTCGAACCCCGCTGAGCTGGTGTAGGTCTTGATGTTAGCGTTGAACTTAGTTTATGACTTGGAGTTACTGCTGCCATCCTTACAAATTCGTAATCCCTACCGCTTTCCTGCCTGCTTTTGATAAAATGAACTCGCTCAATTACGTACCTCCTTTCCAGCTTTCCTGCTCCATGTCTAAAAACGCCTGCAGTTCTTCCTGATTCATTATCGTTATATCCACCTCGACCTCCACGTCCAGCTTCTTTATTTGCTCAACCACACTATTTACGAGATAATCCTTGACCTGTGTGGGAATACCGGGAAAGGGAAGCGCCATAGTAACCAAGACCTTGTTCCCCTTGACTGTTATTTCCTTGACTACGCCTAAGTCGACTAAGGTGCGGTCAATTGCAGGATGCTTTATTTCTGCTACAACCTGGCGAATCTCTTCTTCTGATTTTCCTTTAGCCATTACTCATTCCTCCTCTCTCTTTAATTTCTTCTCTCCAGCAAGTACAGGTATTTTAAGCCAGTTCTCTGGTGGCACAAAAGGGCATACATAGTTCTTACTATATGCACACCAGGGATTATAGGCTTTATTAAAATCGAATCTCCATCTTCCTTCCGGTGTGCAGTCTCTCACATGCTCAAGGTCAATATACCGTCCCGCCCCGTATGTCTCCTTACCACTGGTTGCGTCCTTGAACGGAATAAACAGCAGTTCCGCACTAGGGTCGCTCTTATACGCTTGAAGCGTACACTCGTCATCACCAACTTTGAATTGAAATTCACCCCAGCGCAGGAAGTCCCGTATATTGCCACCTGAGTCTTCAATTTGTAACAACTTTTTATCGCTGTGCCCATGAAGTTCGAGCTCGAACTGGTAATCTGCGTTAGGGGGATAATAGACAAGACCCCTGAACTTCGCTCGCTCTTCCGCCGGTATCGGCGATTGCCCGTGCAGCGCAAAGAATTTGTCCTTCTCTTTTCGCTCGCGCTCAAGCCCTTCCTTCCAATCCGAATTTTTAGCCATGTCTTCTTTCACCTCACACTTTTTCTCTTTTACAAAAAGAAAACCTGTGCTAAAAGAAAAAACTTCCTGTTTGGACTTTGGGATGGTGATAAGATCATAGGAGAGATAAAAATAAAAAGGGGATTAAAAAAAACACCCCTATGCAGTCATTTTTAGTATTGGGTGTGGTTCCAGTGACTCAATATCGTGTTCCGCCGCGTTAGCCTCTGCAACAATCATATCCGCCATCCCCACCAGTGGGAACGCCTTTGGAGCATGCTCTATCGGCCCGTAAAGCACGAAAT
>QBUN01000110.1 GCA_013180565.1 Candidatus Methanophaga sp. GoMg3.2
AGTTAAACATGTGGATGCCAACTCACATGGTTAGTCTGGTAGAAGAAGGATTAACTGAAGCGGGACAAAAATTGGAAGGTGCAAAAATAGCTATTTTGGGAGTTGCATTTCTGGAAAATTCCGATGATGCGCGAAACACACCGTCACAACCGCTCTATGAACTATTAACGAAAAAAGGAGCAAAGCCAGTACTTCATGATCCTTATGTACGAGATTTCGATTTCCCGTTCACCGCGGACCTCAACGAAGCTATCGAAAGTGCAGACGCCATTGTTATAGTTACCAGGCATAACGAATATCTCAATCTGGATCTAAGCTTGGTATTAAACAAAATGCGCACCCCTGTACTGGTAGATGGGAGAGATGTATACAAAAAAGAGGAATGCGAAAAACTAGGTTTTATTTACAGGGGTGTTGGAAAACCCCATTAACAACCTCTACAATTTTATATAAATCATGTCTTTCCAACGCTGGATGGACAGGCAACGAAAGTACTTCCTCTGCCACCGCTTCAGAATTTTTTAAATCGTTATGTGCATACGCTCTGAGGTGGTTATAGAAATGCAGAGGTTTTGGATAAAAAATCCCATACCCTATCTCATTCTTCCGTAAATTTTGGATGAGCCCTTCTCTATTCCTGCTTTTTATTGTATACTGATGATATACGTGCTCTACATTTTTTAAAATATGCGGTATCTCTATCCCTTCTATTTCTGCTAAGTTTTCATTAAAATACTTCGCATTCTCTATTCTTTTATCGTTAAATTTGGGTAATTTTTTTAGTTGCTCAATTCCAATAGCGGCTGCTACATCGGTCATTCGGTAATTATAGCCTAAGCGACCATGTTCATAACCCCATTTTGTTCTCTCTCTTCCATGATTTCTAATTGAATACGCCATTTCAGCAAGTTCTTTATTATTCGTTGTTATCATACCCCCCTCTCCGGTAGTCATGTTTTTTGTGGGATAAAACGAAAAGCATTCTGCATCTCCAAATGAACCTATCATTTTGCCATCATATTTTGCTCCATGTGCTTGTGCAGCATCACCAATTACATGCAAACCTTTTTTTCCCGCAATTTCCAAAATTGGGTTCATATCTGCCGCTTGTCCGTACAAATGGACGGGCATGATTGCTTTCGTTCTATGGGTTATCAATTTTTCTATTCTCGCAGCATCAATATTACAGGTTTTAAAATTCACATCGCAAGGCACGGGTTTAGCATCGCAAAACAATACCGAGTTAGCTGTGGCAATAAACGAAAAAGCAGGAACTATTACTTCATCTCCACGCTTTATGTCCAAAGAAAGTAAAGCAAGATGTAATGCTGTTGTTCCTGAAGTAGTTGCGATAGCATGTTTAGTCCCCACAAATTTTGCAAATGTTCTTTCGAATTCTTCCACTTTTGGCCCACTTGCTAGCATACCCGATTCAAGAACCTCCATCACCGCTTTCTTTTCTTCTTCCCCTATCAAAGGTTTAGCAATAGGAATCATTCTATCACTTCGTTGTATATTCTCAAATCAATTTCAATTTCTTTACCACATTTTAGGCATTTCAGGATACTTTTGTCTCCTCTCCTTTCGTGCTCTTGAAGGTGCATGCCACAGGTGCACACAAATCCTCTAAGAGCTGCAGGATTACCAAAAACTAGCCCATAATCCGGGACATCTTTTGTAACAACAGCTCCCGCACCCACCATTGCGTATTTACCTATGGCTACTCCGGCAACAATGGTAGCATTTGCCCCAATTGATGCCCCTTCTTGTACCCGTGTTTTCGCCAATCTTTCTTCATCCCATAGGAACGCCCTCGGAAAAATATCATTAGTAACGCAGACATGAGGGCCTATAAAAACATCGTTACTCAGTTCCACTCCGTGATATATGCATGCAAAATTTTGTATTTTGCAATTGTCGCCAACCTCAACATTTGTATCTATATACACGCCTTTTCCAATAATACAGTTTTTCCCAATGTGAGCACCCTTCCTGACATGAGCAAAATGCCATATCTTTGTCCCCTCACCTATCTCAGCATCCTCTACATATGCTGACTCATGTATCATATGGTTACCACTCCCCCGCTCTTGTACGATGCTATTGCAGCCTCAGCAATTTTTAAAGCCATTACCCCATCCTCACCTGTGGCCAATGGCTTTTTATTATTCTCAATCGCATCTACAAAATCTTCAATCTCATTCTTCAACGGCTCTTTCTTTTCCAATGTAACCTCATTCAGGTTATATTGTATAGGGACATGATACAAGTCCGATTCGTTAATCTGTTTGAACGAGGATGAGGATATAGTAACAGACTGATTGATATAATCCACTTCAACAAGGTTTTCTGAGCAGGTTAAAAATAATTTTCTAATCTTCATTGGCGTAAGCCAGTTTACCTCCACAATGCCACATATACCATTTTCAAAATTTAATACAATATTTGCATAGTCCTCATACTTGATAGACTCATTAAATTTCCCTGCTCGTGCATAAACAGATTCTACTTCGCCTGCTAAATATCGCATTACATCTATGTCATGCACTCCAAAATCGAAGATAACACCCACGTCTCTTATTCTTCCTGGAAGATTGCTGACACGCTTTGAAGTAAGTGTAATCAACTCACCGATTCTTTTGCTCTGCGTTAGCTCTTTAACAAATTTCACGGCAGGATTATGCCTTTCTATATGTCCAACCGCAAAAATCAAACCTTCTTAGGTGCGATATCGTTCAGTGAGGTGATACCAAAAACGTTAGAATCACAT
>QBUN01000109.1 GCA_013180565.1 Candidatus Methanophaga sp. GoMg3.2
AAGAATATGAAATGACTTTGGTATTTGTTTATGGCTCCTTTAGTTCCAATCAACAGATATAAAATGATAATATATAGTGCAATTCCAAAAGACCATGCGCAGATTTCTATACTATATGCTATTGAAAAATCACAAAAGCCATATATCAGCATGGCAATCAAACCAATCTTTTCGTTAAATAGTTTTCTTGCAATCAAAAAGATTAAAATACTACAAAAAATATTCGGCAAAGTAACGGCCATAAACATTCCCAATTTGCTCGATACTCCACAAATAAGGGAAGCAATAGCAGAATATATCTGCATAATGACAAAGTTTGAATATTTGCCTAAAAGTTCGCTTCTCCACACCGTACCGGTATTGATAATATCCTCGACAAGAAGTCTAAGCGCCCAGGGGTCAGCACCGATCATCCCTCTATAATTTAGGTATATTCCCGCTCTTAAATTGAAGGCTACCAAACATATTTCAAAAAGCAGAAGATAAAGCTGGTATTTTTTATCAGGATTATATAACAACACTTCCACAGCCAATATTGAAGTGCATAAAGATATTAAAACAAAGTAAATCGGGGGTCTAAAGACATTTGTATGCAGAACATATATACTACTGGTAAATAATAGTACAAAGATAATATTTAATACTAAATTAAGGTGTGTGTTTGGTTGTATCTTTAACTCGGCTGGGTAAACCAATTTTTTTCTGAATAGTAGGTAAACAATACATGTAAAAGTGAATATAATCCCAACCATCAGTAAATATGCATTTGCTGGTTTTAGACTATAAAAGTATAAACTTGCAAGTCCTCCACATGCGCCCAGAACCGCAGCTATAACGTCTATTCTATTTGTTACTATATTCATAAAGCCTTTCGTTCATGCTTCTTTTTGTGGCTCAACTAGAAACAACTTTACCCCCGAAGTCTCCTGGCCGTCCTACCTTATATTCAATCTCAACATCTCCTATCAACTTCTTCACAGTCTCCGCAACTTTTTTAATGTGCCGTGGCGTACTCTCATCCACATCTATTTCCGAAGATAAACCATATTATTTCCAAACTTATTAGCATTCCTTTTTATTTTTACATCAATAATCTCTCATACACCTTCAAAACCTCCTTCGCAATTCTCTCCCACGTAAACCACTTCGCATACTCCAATATCTTCTCCCTATCCCATTCCTTATCCAAAGCCGTTAAAATCTTCTCTGCCAAATCTTTTGGAGTTGCTGGCTTAACAAGCAAGCCATAATCTTCAGAGGTTATAATCTCCGGTATACCACCAACTTTTGTCCCAACAAATGGTTTTGCACAGCCTAAAGCCTCAAACATTACTGTTGGATTCCCTTCGTTTAAACTCGGCAGAGCAAACACATCGCAGGCGTTCATCCAGAGCGGAATCTCCGCGTGGGGTCTTCCACCAGCAAGCTTAACATAATCCCCCAATCCTGCTTTTTTTATTTGTTTTTCCCGTTTGCCTTTCAATTTTCCACCGCCGACAATAATGCAAAGAACATCTCTTCTGTGCTTTACTACTTCGCACATCGCTTCAATGAGATATTTATGTCCTTTTACTTCAGTATACAAGTTCCCAACATTCAATATTATTTTTTTATCAAGTGGCAAGTTTAATTTTTCTCTGCACATTTGTTCATCCAACTTAGCAAACTTCTTGCAGTCATATCCATTTGGGATACAATGCACTTTATCCAATGGAATTCCTACGCTATCAAAAAAATGTATGTCGTTCTTTCTCACTCTAATAATAGCATTACATAATTTCCAGGCTTTGATATACTCTGAATCCTTTTTATCAATAACTTTTTTAAATGTCACTGACGTATGCTCCGTAATCACCACAGGAACTTTAAACTCTTTTTTAAACACGACTGCAACCGCACCCGAAGGCCAGGTAAAATGAGCATGGATTAAATCAAATTTTATTTTCTCTTTTTTTATTAATTTAAGTATCGCCCTTTTCTCTAAGTAAACCCAGAAACCTCGCCCATAAAAATAAAACAAAGGTAAATTAATATATTTTGGGAAATATACATGAACGTTGCCAAACTGATAATCCTCATGCTTTGTTTTTCGTAAATATTCAATTCCACACGCAGCGGGGGAAACTACATAGACATTTTCAAAATAATCCTTCAGATACTTTACTTGCTCTTTAACGAAAACATTACCAACATATTTATTCTCTTTATCTGGAAAATTGTTAGTTATCACGAGTAAATTTTTGGCTTGCATTATTTCACTTCCTCCAGCTCATTTATAATAAACTTATACTTTCCAGCTCCTGTCCTCTCAATCTCATCAACAAACTCAAATTCAATATTCCAACCTTCACTTCTCTCCCTTATGATTTCTCTAATCTTATCCAATTGTCCCTCATCAAAATCTTCTTCTGGAACGATTTTTATGACGATTTTATCTATTTTTTCTTGAACAACCTGATACTCCTTTACACCTTTACAAAACTCCCAAAAGATATACAAAAAGAACCAACCATGAACATTTTTGCCTTCAGGTGTTATTAAAATATCAACACTTCTCCCACCCAACTCTTTCAACAACTTATACCCTCTACCACATCCGCAAAGATCATCGATAATATGTCCCAGATCTCCAGTATCATATCTTATAAAAGGCATTGCATAATTATAAAGGCTCGTTGCAAGTATCTCCCCTTCCCCAATCTCTAATTGATTTCTATTTTCATCTACAACTTCCATAACTGCTCTTTCGGTATCTATATGCAACCC
>QBUN01000108.1 GCA_013180565.1 Candidatus Methanophaga sp. GoMg3.2
ACAGTTTTGGATAAGAATAATGTGGATTTTTGATAGGAAGTCAATGTGGGATCACGTTATAGTAATTTGATTTGCAAACACGATGAAAATGTTGGGTCCGATGGATGAAAAATTAAAAAATCACTGACTTTTTCGATTGTGCCCAATTGGCGCTTCTACTTTAGTTCCATAATTATACGACATCCATCCGTTTTCAATCGCCATCTTTATCCCTTCTGTCTCTAAAGGTACAATCGCGATATTTGCACCGTTTTTATTTCCGGTTTCTATAACCAATTCGTCTTTCTCTTTTTTTAGGTCCATAGGTGCGAAATGGAAATACAAATCGAATTTGTGTTTATATCCTCCTTCACCAGTTAACATATCCTTTATCACCCAATATTTTTCTACTTTATTAAAGTATATCTGCCTTCTATGAGCGACATTTAATCGTGAATAACCGTTATGCTCAGCATCAAGGAGATCATAGTTTTCTGTTACGAGCCACCCATTCACATTGACAGCAGCATCAAAATTCATAGCAAATAGTTTATCCTCCTCGAACCGATTCTGCTCCTTGTCGTCCACCACTACGGTATTGTGATACTTTGTGCTTCTGAATAAGTTTCGCATTTCTTTATCCGCAGTATAGATATACGCACCAGGATCAATAATAAACGATTTGTCACCGGCAAAAAGTTCGAAGCTCAATCTGGAGTTATGCTTATGCCCCGAAGGCGCTTTTGGATCTGCAGGAACGCAATCTATAATCATGTATAAATCATTATGACGCATGATATAAAAACCGCCTTTGGCGAAGGCTTTGCTATTTAATTGTTGCAGCGTCATTTTAGCATCTGCTTTACAAAGTCCATAAATTCATGGATGCCCGTAGCGGGGTCATCACTTATATCACTCTCTTGAACTGTATTTTGTGTGCCGTTATGAAAGTGTTTAGGAAATGTAGAGATTCCTTTCCACCGTGGGTCCGGGAAGTTATCATGACGATATATCTTCCCATTGATTTGTCTTCTTTCCCAGTGATATGAGAAACGACCCGGTATCTTCTTTGAAAACCAGATATCCGCGATTGAGCCGTCTCTTATGAACACCCTGAGCTTATCATGGTAAATATCAGAATCTCTTATTATGTCACTATATTCTATATCAACGATTCTCTTCAGTTTACCTAAATCTACCACTGCATTTTCTCCATCGCTTTTAATAAGTCATCTCTCTTGGATTCCAAATAATCAAGCTCCATGAAATCATCCATCATATCTTCTTCGGTAATTGCTCCCCTTTTCAACTTCTCATCTAATTCAAAGATAGATTTTATCCCATGTTTAGTGCCAATTTTGTAAATTTCTGCCTCTATATTCCTTAATTCCCTCTCAAGGAAGGTTCTAAGGCTTTCTCTTTGTAGTCCTTCTTGATTCATATTAAGAACCTTTGCCACTTCTTCGAATATTTGCATAAATTTCACCTCCATATTCCTTCATATAATAATCAATACTCCCCTTATAAATATTTAACCCTTCTGCACCCACTAGCCAAAACGCTTCTTCATGAAACTCTCCTGCCGTTTCCTTAAAATCGCCTCTTTTAAACATAACCGCACCAACAGAAAGCAAATACCTGTGGTCCAACCGGTTCCAATTACCGTAATTGCTGAGTATCTGCAGCCTAGCATCATCATTATCGCCAATCTGAGGCGCAGTGCCATCCGGCTTGGTATAATACCTAATAAACTCGATCATCTTCTCTAAACGAGTCATATACCAATCCGGGAAGGTTATGCCGTTCTTAAGACAAAGAAGCGTAGAGGAAATAAAAAGTTCTGTTACCAACCGATGATAACTTATCGTGCCTTCAAAGTCTACACCGTCTTCATACACCTGAACTTTCATCTCCTCTTTTAATGCACTCAACCCTTCTTCAAGCCATTTTTTGCCTTCTTTGGTTTCCCGAAAGAAGATTCCAAGATAGGTTAAACCAGCGATGTCCGAGAGATAATGATTGCCTCTTACCTATCCAAACTCAAGATTGTTTATTATGTGTCTACCATGCAGGAACAAACTCTTAAAGAATTTAATTTTAAACTCGTTTGTGAGACTTGGAGAATCACAGAAGAAGTAATAGCCCCAGATCCAGTTCACTGCACGAATAGCAACATCCATCGTACAAGCCCAGTTCACGCCGAGTTCTACAGGATTCGCATCTATCCAATCTCTTATTTGGTTTACAAATTCACGTGCATACTTCTCACCGTCAATTTTGCTTTCTTTAATGTACCAGTACGCTTTGCCGAGTGTAACAAAGTGCTGGCATCTGCTTAATTCCCAGGGGACTTTTACATCGGAATCATCATCCAGAGTAGCGTGCTTTCTTGTGCCAAGGTAACAGGTCTTGGGATTCCATCTGAATCCTGTTTTGAAGTCTAAGTGCCAGTCTATTTCTTCTCCTAATTTAACTTTTCCTGAGCCGAGCAAATCGAAAATGTGATTACAGATTTCATCTGCATCATTTATCGTCTGTTCTATTGAATTTGGATATTCTTTTTCTATCGTTTCAGCGATTTTGTCTTTGTCGTTGGGATTAAAGAAAAATGGGGATTTTCTATTTAAAATTTCATCTATCGTCTTGTATCCCGTTGCCTTCAAAAAATTGTTATCTGATAATTTAACAGGATGAAATTTGATAGTATATCCTCTTATCCTTCTTTTTGCAAGTCTTGTAGCGCTCGCCATCAAAACTTTTGAAGGCATCCTCC
>QBUN01000107.1 GCA_013180565.1 Candidatus Methanophaga sp. GoMg3.2
CACGCCCACATCGCCTATTCCTGTTAATCCAAGCGAAATCTCAAATACCGCTATATCGGGCTCCAAATTCTTTTCCGCCACTATGCGCATCACGTTCAATACACTAGCAGGCGTGCCACTGTGCCGAGGGAAACGAATCACACCGTCAGCCGAATTGAATCTTGTGGATGAACTGGTATGCGAAAGCACCTTTTTACCCTTTAATAACTGACAGATCAACTCGCAGACCGACGTTTTTCCTACCGTGCCCGTTACTTCTATCACGTTAATATCAGCGAAAAGGCCATTTGTGACTGCAATTTCCTTCACCGCTTCCTGATGGCTAATAAACGGTATGTTCTTCTCTAATGCTTGCTTTACAATTTCAAACTTCGGACTCAGATGAACCGGCGCGATAACCAAATCATAATCCAAACGGTTAAACGAAGACTGCTCTCTATAAGGATTGGATACCGTCACGTCTTTACCTAGTTCTTTTAGCTCGTCCGCAATCACGTCCGCACCGTGAATAGGGTCTAAAACTAATATCCGGGATGCTTCTTTTATATCCATTCTTCTTTTTCTTGTCTTCTTTGATCGCTGCACCAGCGTCTCTTTACCCCCTTCTTAATTTCACACTATTTATTGTGATTTGAATAATAACAAACAGTTATATATATAGGATATGCTATTTATAATAATTATGATAAATCTAGAATCCGCAGAACGGGGGAACCCCGTGGACCGCGCGGTCAGACGCGTGAAAGCGATGATGATGAACTGGGGCTTCGGAGAAGGCTGCAGCTTCATCTACGCTGTGCTTATCACCGCTCATAAGCCGCTATCCGCAGATGAGATAGGCAAAAAAACTAACTACGCATACTCGTCCACCATAAACTATCTTAATACACTCATACGAGTGGGTTTGGTAGAACGGTTCCGGGAGTTCAGAAAGAACCGATACGTGGCTAACGTGAACTTCGTGGAGCTGATAAAGGCAGAGCGGGCGAGGGTTAAAAGTTATCTCAAACAGCTTGGCTCCGATCTTGATGGTATAAAAGACCTCGAGCCGCTTAGAGATAAAGTTGAATCGGCAATCGCATATCTAAAGGGCGTTGAACGTGTAGCAGAAATAAAGGAAGAATGAAGAAAGATGAAAATGAAATTATCCCGAAAAAGTGACAGATCCCCTAAGATTATATTGACTGCCGATGAGACGATGATGAGCAGGTACAGATGGGGTATATTTGTTGGGTTCTCTACCTGCATGCCTCGTGGTGTTGTTCCCGACTGGTTTTATTTCTCCGTTTTCTCGCCGCCCGTCCCGAGTAAGAACGGTAGAGCGTTATTTGCCGATTCGGGACTTCGGATTATGGAAGCTTCTTTAGCAGCAGTCTTCGGCGATGATGAAGTTGCGGTTGTTCACCCGCGTAATTTGGAGCATGTTGCAGGCAACCAAACGGAGATAATAGGCGTTTCGGGTCACGATTTCCTGGGTATCAATCCACCAACCTCTGAGTTCGTTGATATGCTAGACATCGGCCCGCCGTACAACCGTATAAAGTTCTTCGAACTGATGAAAAAACCGGTGATGAAGGAGAAGATAGTGGTAGCAGGCGGTAAAGCGGCGTGGCAGTTGACTGACGAGACGATTATGGACAAACTGAACATAGATTATGTACATCTTGGCGAGGGTGAAATTACCGTTCCCGCAATGTTCACATCTATACTCGCAGGTGAGACTCTGCCGCGTACTATAAAAGGCAAAGATCCGGATGCAGATGCGATCCCTAATCTCAAGGGTGCCACTATTCACGGATTGGTAGAAATAAGCAGAGGCTGCGGAAGAGGCTGCTCCTTCTGCACACCGAACATGCAACGGCTCCGCTTCAAGTCTATCGAGCATATTGTACGAGATGTGGAGGTAAATGTAAATGCGGGTCAGACTGCAATATCCCTCCATTCTGAGGATCTCCTTCGTTATGGTGCCAAAGGAATAGCACCGGACGAAGAACGTGTTATGAACATGTTCCGGCATGTTACCGCAGTGAAGGGAATTGAGCGTATTGGCGCGAGCCATATTTCCCTTGCCTCTGTCTATCATGAGCCCGAGCTTCTTAATGCAATCTCAGAATTATGCTACTCCGTGCTCGACCGTGACTGGATGGGCGCGCAAACTGGAATAGAGACCGGGAGTGAAAGGCTGATTGCGAAGCACATGAGAGGTAAAGCAGCGCCATCTCCGCCAGAGAAATGGCATGAGATTGTCACACATGCTTTTGGTATCCTCGATGATAATAACTGGTTTAACGCAGCAACAATGATTAACGGTCTTCCGGGCGAAACTACAGATGACGTGATTAAAAGCATAGAACTGGTAGAGGATTTAAAAGGGACTTCTTCTATTATCGTACCGCTGAACTTCGTTTCCATGCGTGGCTCCATGCTGGATAGCGAAGAAACGTTTACCATAGCGAAGATGACGCCAGAGCACTGGCAACTTCTGGGCGAGAGCATAGACCACAATCTGAATCTCACGCCAAAACTAATGAAAGAATACAATAGCGCTAAGGGGCTCAAAAGCAGTTTATTTTGTCTCGCTGCGAAATATATGGCGAATGCACTACAGAAGTATGTGAAAACAATGAAAAGAGGTGAAGCACCAACAGAGCGTAAAGAGGCGAGCAAATGGCTCAATCCCGATCTATCGACTATGTAGCTTATTGTAACCACAAGATTACACAGATTTTCGGTAGAAATTGTAAGGATGC
>QBUN01000106.1 GCA_013180565.1 Candidatus Methanophaga sp. GoMg3.2
ATAGTATTCAATGGCTTTCTCCGAATAGCCGGACTCTTACAATAGATCTTGTATTTTACTATTTTATCGGGTCATCATCTGTTTGAACTCTTCGTAAACTGCCTTTACTTCATCTACCGAAGCTTCATCCTCCAAAGTGGAAAGGTCTCCAATAGGCTTATCCATTATAATAGTTTTTAAAACACGTCTCATTATCTTACCAGACCTTGTCTTGGGCAGTTTTTCCACAAAGTAAATCTCCTGTGGCGTAGCAATAGGTCCTATTTGCTTACGAATTTCCTTGATTATTTCTCGTTTCAGATTCTCTGCTGGTTTATAGCCTTGCTTTAATATTGCAAAGACGATAATATTCTCTCCCTTTATAGGGTCTGGCGTGCCAATGACAGCAGCCTCAGCAACAAATGGTGTCTCTACAACAGCACCTTCTACCTCTGCGGTACCCAATCGATGCCCAGCTACTTTTAGCACTTCATCTGTCCTTCCAAGCAGCCAGAAGTAGCCATCTTCGTCCTTCATCGCATAATCGCCGGTATAAAACATACCTTTAAATTTAGACCAGTAGACCTCTTTGTACCTTTTTGGGTCTTTGTAAAGCCCAATCAACATACCAGGCCAGGGTTTTCGTATTACCAAATGCCCTTTTATACCCATGTCTACGGGATTGCCTTCCTCGTCTACTACCTCTGCGTCTATACCAGGTAAAGGCAGAGTTGCAGAACCCGGTTTAAGAGGCACGAGATCTATACCAGGTACGGGAGAAATCATTATCCCCCCTGTCTCGGTCTGCCACCAGGTATCTACTATCGGACATCTCTCGTCCCCTATATTCTTGTAATACCAGATCCATACTTCAGGATTAATAACCTCACCGACCGAGCCGAGGATTTTTAAACTGCTCAAATTATATTTCTTTATTCGCTCTTCTCCATAACGCATAAACATCCGGATTGCAGTTGGAGAGGTATAAAAGATTGTGACACCATATTTCTCGATGATCTCCCACCATCTATCAGGATTCGGGAAATCAGGTGCTCCTTCATACATAAGTACTGTTGCACCATGAAGTAAAGGCGCATAAACTATTGATGTATGTCCTGTCACCCAGCCTACATCTGCAGTGCACCAATAGACCGACTCATCAGATATGTCAAAGACCCATTTGTAGGTGGAATAAATGTAGGCCAAATAGCCCCCTGTTGAGTGGACGACTCCTTTAGGCTTTCCCGTGGTTCCAGACGTGTAGAGGATATACAATGGATGGGTAGAGTCCAATTGCTTTGGTTCTACATATTCATCGGCATCTTTTATTAAATCCTGGTATAGGTGGTCTCTACCCGCCACCATATTTATATCTTCTTCCGTCCGTTTTATCACAACTACATTCTCTATGGTCGGAGTAGTCTTCATGGCTTCGTCAACGATCGTTTTAAGCGGTACGTATTTCCCCCTTCTTCTTCCAACGTCCGCGCATATCAACACCTCTGCCGATGTGTCATTGATTCTATCTGCCAGTGCCTGGCTACTGTACCCTGAAAATACAACTGTATGGATAGCACCTATTCTTGCAGTGGCAAGCATGGCGATCGCAAGTTCAGGAATCATAGGTAAGTATAATACTACACGATCACCTTTTTTCACGCCAAGATGCTCCAGCATGGATGCAAACCGGTTCACTTCTCGATAGAGTTGAAAATAACTGAAAGCTTTTGTATTTCCCGCTTCATCTTCCCAATATAAAGCCACTTTATTCTTATGCCAGGAATATAAATGTCTATCTACGCATAGGTAAGATGCATTGAGCCTGCCACCAACGAACCATTTTGCAAATGGCTCATCCCATTCGAGTACTTTCTCCCAGGGTTTAAACCAGTCTAGTTTTGTCGCTTCTTTCGCCCAGAAACGTTCTATGTCTTCGGTTGCACTCTTTTGAAAGTCTATATACTCTTTTACAGGATAAAATTTCGCTTTTTCCATGATTAATGCCACCTTCTTTTAACTTCAATTACATATATATATAGTGTGAACGTACATAAAAATAACAAAAGTAATTTAAATGTACGCCCGGTAAAATTTTAATCTATTATCCGGAAAGAATGAGTTTAAGAGGAGGTCGATAGAGATGAAAAAGGAGAAGAAGTTTGGCACGCTCTGTGTTCATGCGGGAGAAGGGACAGACAGACTGTACGGCGCGCATACAACGCCGATATATCAGACGTCCACCTTCGTATATGACAATGCCGAGCAAGGAGCCGCAAGGTTCGCCGGCAACGAAGAAGGATACACGTATATGCGTGTAGCGCCAAACACACCTACACACGCCGCTTTTGTCAATAAAATCGCTGCGCTCGAAGGCGGAGAAAGTGGTCAAACATTCTCATCGGGCATGGCTGCCATAACCGCTGTTGCACTTTCACAATTAGAAAAGGGCGATCATCTAATCTCCACTGAGGTTACTTACGGTTCCACTCACGAGTTGTTCTCTTCAATTCTACCCAAGTTCGGCATAGAGACCAGTTTTGTCGATACCACAGATCTCGAAAAAGTGAAGAACCGCCTGAGAAAAAATACCAAAATGATCTTCTTAGAGACGCCCGCAAACCCTACTTTGATCATCAGTGACATCAAAGAGATATGCAAGATAGCCGGGGAGACCGGTGCTCTTTCCGTCGTCGACAACACATTTGCAACGCCTCGGTTTCAGAGAGCGTTGAAATTGGGTGCGGACGTTGTTGTTC
>QBUN01000105.1 GCA_013180565.1 Candidatus Methanophaga sp. GoMg3.2
TCCTTACTTTATCGCCGCGCCATGAGGTTAAGCCCATGTTGGTTTTGGAGCCATCTGCCCTCAGATAAATAATTTCGGCGGCCGTTTTACAGGTTATTGCCCAATGCAGCTTGTTTTGTACGGTTTTAAAAAAGTCGATACTTATTTCAACTGTTGGGTCATAATCAATGCTTGTGACGTAAATATCAGTGATTTTTTGATAAAACCGTCTTTCGGATGTTCGAATATCCTGGATGCGGCGCAGCAGTTCATCAAAATAATCAAAGGGCTGATCAGGATTTTTCAACCTTTCATCATCCAGCACAAAACCTTTTACAATATATTCACGAAGCCGTTGCGTTGCCCACTGTCGGAATCGTGTGGCAACATGCGATTTTATCCGGTAACCTACGGAAATGATCATGTCCAGATTATAAAAATCCACTGTCCTGGAGACCTCCCGATCCCCTTCTTTTTGAACTGTCAAGTATTCCTTGACAGTTGCCTCTGGCGGTAATTCACATTCATTATAAATGTTTTGGATATGAAGGCTTATGTTTTGTTTTGTTGTCTGAAACAACTCTGCCATTAATTTCTGCGTCAACCAGACGGTTTCATTTTCCAGCCGGACTTCTATTTTCGTCTGACCGCGCTCAGTCTGGTAAATCAATATTTGAGAGCTATTTTTCATTGGTAGATTTTCAGCCATTGTATGATTCCCCATAAAACAATCGATTCAATTCCTTGTCTTCCTTGCTTACAGCAAAATCTTCATCATCAATTTCTGAAAGAGTGACATATAACTGATTTTTGTTCAGAAGCTCTGCCAATAACTTTTTCTGCTTTTCCAGTCCGTTTTCTGATTTGCCAATTTCAATAAAGTTAGTAACTGCTTCTTCCGGCATCTCCGGATTTACATACCAATTAAGGAATGAGTTTTCTGCAATGTCTTTCCAGATTTTTAATAATTCATTAGAACTTTTAGCGTATTGAATTTTGTCAATATAAGTTTCGTTGTATTTCATTAGTTCGCAGTAGATAAAATCACCGCCGCCCTGCCAGGTGGCAGATTTAGAAATGCCGGTTTTATCATAATCTTTATATTCCACTATAAGACTATCTTTCTTTCGCTTGCCGATAACATTCTGAAGGCGGACAACGCTGTCATTTTCCTCATAATCTAATTGCTCAATTCCTATATATTGGCGACCCATTTTGTGAGCAACTGCACAGGTTGTGCCAGTTCCAAGATTAAAATCAAGAACAATATCACCAGTTTTTGTGGAAAGTTCTATCATTCTTCTGAGTAGTTCTTCAGGTTTTTTTCCACTCCGCAACTCTACTCCACCTTCATGACGACAATTGCCGAAATAATCTGCTAAATCATAAAAATTGACAATTGGTAAATATTTTTTTTGTTTTGTTGTATCATCTAGCCTTATAATCGGCACTCCCTGATAATATTTACCTTTGGTGGCTCCGTCCTTTTTAGGCCCTGTGAAATATCTAAATGGATATTGGTCATCACCAATATCGTATACCTTATATAACACACCATGGCCGTCATGCTTATATCTGCCTTGTAAGTAATCTCTGAAGAATCTCCCGGATGAATTTCCATCTAAAACTTTGCCTGAAGCCCATATCTCTTTTAGTTTGTTTTTATAGGGATCGCCTTTTTCAATTCTATACTTATCTTTTTTAAGTAACTCGACTTTTTTCCCACCAAGTTCAGTAATCTCTGACTCTCCTGTTTCTGTTATAGTCCAAATAAATTTGTCAAAATCATATTCTACTTCTTCTTTCTTTAAATTTGCTAATTGTGTTTTACGGTAAACATGGATTGTTTCAATTAATTTTTGAAAATCCATATCTTCGACTAAAGTTTTGCCTTCATATCGAACTTGAACAAAAAGCGTGTACAAGTAATTATTTCTAAACACTTCATCAAGTAATACTTTTAAGTGGGCTTGCTCATTATCATCACATTGGACAAAAAGCACCCCCTCTTCACTTAACAACTCCCTCGCCACTTCCAGCCGGTTCTTCATAAAAGTCAGCCAGCTTGAATGGTTAAAATTATCATTGTAGCCAAAGGAATCACTTCCCGTGTTGTACGGCGGGTCAATATAAATCATCTTCACCTTGCCTCTAAACTGTGTTTTTAGCGTATGCAATGCCAACAGATTATTGCCTTTGATAATAATATTTTCCCGAATCGTTCCATTTGCATCTCGCTTGATTTTAGTTACTTTTTGTTCACCGTCCGACGAATAGCCTTTCCAGTTGGTCAGCACCTTCGGGTCAAATATCCGGTCGATCTCATCTTGAGCCAGAATTTCATTAAAGAAAATCTCTTTTCGTTTTTCTTCTTCTTTCGTTTGCCCGCCTTCCAACACGCAATCCTTATATGGCCAGACAAGCGAAACTTCGCCCCGCTCACGCATGAATTTGCCATCAATGTTCAACCCTATCTTATTGCGAAAACGGGTATAAGAATTGGCAAGGAAATTTTTATCTGAAATGTATTCAATGAAGGTATTGATATTAAATATCCAATGCCCTTCAATCTCATCAAAGAATTTTTTCTTTATATCCGGTTTTGACAGCAACTGCTTTACCAAATCCAGGTCTATCTTCCAGGCACGGTCAATCACTGCCGCCTTGATCCGCTCTCCCTCATCGTCCACAAAACGCGAGTCCGTCTTGAGTATCTCAATCAGCTTTTCACTAAATGATTTTGTCATGCTATTT
>QBUN01000104.1 GCA_013180565.1 Candidatus Methanophaga sp. GoMg3.2
GCAATCTGCTGGATAGGAAGGTGCATATGCGACTTAATAAAATATTGGATGATATAATATTTAGGGTCGTTTACAAAGAGGTAAAAGTAGTATGTGAACTCCCTTATTGTCCATTCGAATTGATAGAGGAAATAGAAGAAAAGATAAAAACGGATGAAGATTTTAGCGGGCGATATAAAGCGGAATTGAGTAAACAACTTCAAAAGCAAGGTTACGAAAAATTAGAGGTGATTGACATTGACACTTCTTCTAATTGCTTGAAAGTTAGATATACAGCATATTATTCTGGACGTAAAGAGTATCCAGAAGTCCATTTAAAAGCTCTTTTAATCTTACATGAAGAAATGGGTAATGATGTACATAATCCGGATGTTTTTGCTGAAATTGTAGAGAGAGCAAGAGAAAACTTAGGTGAAAACGGCAAAGTAGAGCGACTCAATCATTTCGCCACTCTGTTTAAAGGTGCTATGGATATGGATTTGAGTCCGCCTGAGCAGTTACGTGTTAAGCTTTGATACCGTCTCCAAGATTCCGGGGAGCGAAAGAGACATTTATTGACCTGTCAGACAAGGCGCCAAAAATAAAGCTCACATAATTGTCGCCGAGGCGTGGATATATATCATTTACTATAAAGTGCCATCCTACGAAATTAAAGCTATATGTGGCGTTTTCCTGCCATAATTCCATCCCTTTTGTTATCCCTGCGCCTTCTGATACATCCGGCCAAAATTACTAATACTATTGGAACTCGACCAATGAATATCAGTGGCAACAGCAAAGGAAAAGGGGTAATTATCTGCGTCTAATGGGAAGGTAGTGAAATTGTTTATGCCATTAGAGGAGCTATTAACCCGGTAATGGTATGCGTTTTCCTCATTTAGACCTTTTATCGTTACCCAATGGTATTTTGTGGGTAGGTCGGGTGCAGGAAGAGTGCTATTAAGGAGAAAAGGGGAAAGACCATAATCAAAGAAACAGCGTGATTCCGTTGAACTAACCCAGCTCATATCAAAGCTATCTGAACCCACTGAGACTACTTCGACTCGGGTATAATTGGCTTCTTCTATCGCATCCGATATATGCGTAATCTTAAAATTAGATATAAACTTTAAATTAATAAAAATGGAAATAGAATATGGAGTGCAGATAAGGAAAGCAACAGAGGCAGATCTGCGAGATATTGTACGTGTATGGAAGGGGAATATAAGAACAATAAATACATCGTCTGATATAGCGGATTTGTACCATTCCTTCGAGCGATATTTCTTTGTCGTTTCTATGGTGGATAAGGTTATTGGTTTTGTCGGTGGCGCGATAAGAAGAGGGCATGGGCATATATCCGGACTTGCAGTAGCTAAGGACTATAGAATGAAAGGAATAGGAAAAAGGTTATTAAAGATAGTGGATCACGAATTTCTCGCGTCTGGTTTCGATAAAGTCACGCTGGAGGTCAGAAAAAGTAACTGGGGTGCGATAAGATTTTATAAAAAACAGGGTTACAGACGGGCCTGTCTCATTAAAGGCTATTATGCAGATGGCGAGGATGCAATAGTATATGAGAAGAAGATTTGAATTTTACTCTCCATCCTTGGATAATTTTTCTTGTAGTTCTTTTTACACTAAATCAACCCTTACGGTTTTCCCATCCATCACTGCTTCTTCAGTGACCTCTACCACAACCTGCCTTGTATCCCATACTATCGTTTCGTTTTCTATATGACCTATCCTTAAGACATAGGGGGCTGCGAGAACATCAAAATTTGTGTATCCGTCTCTTTCTATCGGTCCTTCTGTTGAATATGGCACAACGAACTCGTAGGTGCCGTTAGGCATTGCTATTTGAGAGTACATAAATTCTCTACCCTGGTTTGTGGTTATATTTGTCGCTATCCCAACAATAGCACCCTTAGGTGCTCTAACTTCTATCTTCGCCCCTTTCACATATTCGAAAACCTTTACAAAGCTCATCGGCGGAACGAAAGGCGGGGTCCATCTAGCTATATCTTGATATTCAGGATCGGTAAAGCCATGACGGAGTTCATACGCTAATCGTTCTGCCATAGTATAATTAGATCCAACATAGCATTCCCATGCCTGTAAGTCATCGGTTTTGACATTTAGAATAGCATGTGGTACCATGTATGTGGATGACTCGTGCACCAACCGGTAATGTTGCAAAGGTTTCGTTTGAAATGGTCTAATTAGCAATATGGATGACTTTCCAAGGTATCCGCCTTTGAATCGCATCTCACTTCCGTCGAACATATGCAACTTTGTCACCATCGTCTTGTAGTATTCTTCTCTCAGCTCAAACGTGGATCTCCATTCAGTTTGGTCCAACGTATAGCGTCCTGTTGTGTCATTAGCCCAGAAGGACATTGTCCCGTATAGATCCTGGTATGAGGCCATTGTATCTACCATCGGGAAAGCACTCACAACATACCTCACGTCAAATGCATCTGCGACCTCATTTGCTACTGATTCGTTTTTCGCAATGAAAAAAATGGCGGCGCCAGGACTATTTGGCCCTCCTATACCCTGCTGAAAGTTATTAGCCACAGGAATCCTATGTGCGATATAAGTGATCCAATTACCATAGTCCCACCAGCTCATCACGGAATATGCAGAGTCAGGATAGGCATAATCGCGAGGATATAAGGCATAAAAATCAACACCTGTATCGGGTGTGTTCCCCCTCATCCAGGAAAGCGATTCATACCAGTCCTCTCG
>QBUN01000103.1 GCA_013180565.1 Candidatus Methanophaga sp. GoMg3.2
ACCTGTGCTAAGAAAGTTCTCTTCGAGAAAAGTTGTTCTTTCCGCAAACGCTTTAGTTTTAAGCATTACAACCCCCTATAATAAAAGCCTTTTGCTGCTGCTGCATCAAACATCCCTCGCACCTCAATACACTTTTTCTTTTTACAAAAGAAAATCTTTTGAATTCATCATGCGCAACCGCCACAATCACACCATCCATTTTAACTTTCACATCCAAATTATCCAAAGCATTCACACCAAAATTCTCTATCTCTTCTTTGCTCAAAAGAGAATCATACCCATAAACATCAACACCAAATTCCATCATTTTACCTTTTCTAAAAGTTGGAAATAGCGTTCCCTGCTCATCCCTGCCGTTCTCATATTCGTGCGGATATGTGTTACAGGCACACGTTTTGGACTGCTTTTTATCACCAGTGGACGTTTAATCCCCCGCTTTGTCATTATTATGTGGTCGCCTTTCCTTCTTACGATGGAAAAGCCATCTGCCTCAAAAATCTTTATAAGGCGGGTGAAAGGTATGGGCGTAATTTTTCTCCTCATTATGACTCAACAAGGTAAGGCTATCTTCTCTTTTATAACTGGCTCTTCAAGTATCCAGCTCTCTTTCTCTTTTACAAACCCCGCATCCTCTAAAACCTCTTGTAATGTGCCCATTGCTTCACACTCCTCTAAAAAAGCTTCCAGTGCCTCTCTTAACGACACCTTTGCATTCTCAATGTCATCCCCAAAACTTGAAACGTTAAGCTCAGGGCAAAGCGCTACGTAAGCATCCCCTTCCTTAAAAACCTTAATCTCCAAGCTAATTATAGACATCCTTTTTTCCTCTCCCATATTTTATCATACTCGCCTATAATAAAAACCTTTCTTCTTCGCTACTTCTTCGCTAAAGATTCCCCTTACATCAACAAACCTTTCTTTTAAAAAGTTTTAAAAGCGTTACCAACAACCTTTCTTTCAGAAAGAAAGCTTGACCAAAGAAACTGGTTTTTCTGCGAAGCTGCGAAGCATTTTTAGTAAAGGTTTTTGCGAAGCAAAAAAGTTTATACAAACCCATCTTATGGAATATTAGCGCTAGTTCGTTCATCAATGCAATGTTCAAATCACGCTGGATATTCTCAATAACCTTTGCAGCTTCGGCTGTTCGTGTATCCTTTGCTTTATAGACATGGGTAATCAACCCATAAAGCTCTGCTAATCTTCCCATTGTATCATCGTTCATTCCTGCAACTATTTTCGTTATCTTTGTTAAATCATGCGCTTCATCGCCGGGATTTATCCGTTCCGGAGAATATCCAATGTAGAAGTCAATACTGCAATTCATCTTTGATTCTCGTTCTAAAATTGGTGCAACAATTTCTTCGGTAACGCCAGGATAAACAGTAGATTCCAATACCACTGTGGCACCTCGCTTTAGATTTTTACCTGCGATTTCGGCTGCGGATTTTACGTAAGATAAATCCGGCTCCTTCGACTTCGTTACAGGCGTGGGCACAGCAATAATAACGAAATCCGCATGTTTTATCTTAGATGGGTCCGCTGTGAATTCTATGTTGTCTTTATCATTTTCAGCATTTAGCTTCCCTACTTTCGCTTCGTCTATGTCGTAGCCTATCACTTTCAGGTGCTTTGAGAAAGCATCAGCTAACGGTAAGCCGACATAGCCCAAGCCTACAATACAGACCGTTTTGTTTTTCATGGTTTTTTTCTTTGTATAAGGGCAATCTAAACCTAAACCTCTTCTGGTTCTTCAGCCCTTATGAGTCCCCTAATATTTCTCCTCAACTTCCCGTCTCTCGTCACAAATATCTCACTTCCCGCTGATTCCGCTACTGCAAACGCTATTGAATCATAGGGATCCAAATCATGCTCTATCTCATATTCAAATGCTTTTATCATAGTCCAGAAATCGGGAACAAGAATTCTAATCCCCATCTTTCTTAGATCCTTCAAAGCTTCATTATAATCTTTTTCCGCAACCTTGAACACATGAACAATCTCCATGAGTGTTGTAATTGAGGATATTCCCTCATATTCCCCGCTCTCGATCCTTTTTAGAAAATCTTTCGACCCTTTCTAAAGCTCTTTTCCGCTCTTTGGATCAATTTCCTCATTCCAAACATTCAGAAAAACATTTGTATCCACATAAGCTCTATTCATACTGTTTTTCTCTCAACTCTTTCAAGTATTCCACACTGCTCTTCCCTTCTGGAACTATCCCTTTAAATTTCCCTACCATCTTCTCCACGATTCCCTCTTCCACCTCTGGAGTCATTCCCTTAATGAATTCCAAGAGTTTAGACGCTTCTTTTATATCTACTACCATTTCGATCACCATTATATTCTTACAGCTTGCTATTTATATTACTTCCGACAACCTCCTTTAAAATGGCTAATGTGAGCAATTTTGAGAAGATTGAAGCGAAGCATTTTTGGTAAAACTTTTTCTAAAAGTTTTAAAGAAAAGTGTTTTTTAGTAAAGGTTTTTGCTTGCAAAAAAGTTTGATGCAATCGTTTTTGTTTTTCATTTTATTTCTTTAGCATAATCTTCTTTGACATACACCTTCTCAATTTCCTCAAACATCCTGAAGTGCCTTTCATTCGCAGTCGCTAATAACAATCCCTTTTCTTTTGCAGTTGCCGCTATTATAGCATCCGGAAGTTCTGTATTATAAGCAGGGTAATATTTTCGCCTTAACTTTCCAGCAATAACGGCTATGTCCCTCC
>QBUN01000395.1 GCA_013180565.1 Candidatus Methanophaga sp. GoMg3.2
GTTTCAAATTCTTCACAAACCTCTTTATAGACCGCCAGCGCGTTTTGACTTGCCATATGCATCTGGTATTTGAAATACGAATACCCTAACCCGCCAAGTACTGCCGCGCTTTGGGCCATTGGTTGACTAGCCTTAAAGAAAGCGTGTTTCGGCTGATATAGCGGTAGAAAATTTCTGACCTGCTCCACATCTGGCACCTCTACGGGTTCTCGGGTAAACGAGAGATAAAAACCATCCAGATTAACAATAATTGGCAGCAGCACCCGCTCGTCCTCTACCAATCGGTATGCCATCAAGATAGAATCTAAAACCTCCTGGCAGGTCTCACAATGTATCTGCAAAAATCCCGTGTCCCTTGCTGCTAGTACATCGTTATGGTCTGGCTCGAGTGTAATCGGAGAGGACAAGCCCCGCGATACATTTGCCATAACCAGAGGTACTCGCCAGCCGGCTACTGCATAGAGCATCTCAAAACCATACAGAAGCCCTTGACTAGATGTGGCCGTAAAAGCACGAGCGCCCGTAGCAGAGGCAGATCCTGCTGCTGTTAGCATCGAATGCTCGGAGTCCATAGTAACGAACCTGCTATCCATAACACCATCGGAAATCCACTTTGCCAAAGTCTCGATAATCTCTGTCTGGGGTGTTATCGGATAGACGGGGATATAATCCACTTCGGCCAACCGCACCCCCCATGCAGCCGCGGCATTGCCCGTGAGCATCTCTTTTCTCATTTCTCTGCACCGTCCTGAAATCAGGCATGAACCTCCCGTACCTTGCCTAAACTATTTGTGGGGCATTCCTCAACACAGATCAGGCAGCCCTTACAGTTATCGTAATCGGTATATGGGTAGCCATCTTCATTTACTAAAATACAGCCATCCGGGCATCTGGCAACGCAGATCATACACCTGGTGCAGGAATCGTAATTCCAGACAGGTCTAAAAATGCGCCAGTTACCGGTCATTCGCAATGGCGTATTGCCGGTAGCGTTTATAGCAGGACTGGAGACCGTGGCAGGTTCGAACGGTAGGGAGATAACGGTGCTCTTTTTTTTGGTTGTGCCAATAGTTTTTAGTTTTATTTCTATTTTTGCTGGCGTTATGGCATTGAAACAATATAGTGCAGCAGCTACGTTTTTATCTAAAAGTTTTCTGTCTGTTATGATCCCTGATAACACCTTTTTCACTGCATCCTTTAAAGACTCTTCGCTAAGACCAACGATCCTGGCGGCAGCTCCGCCTGCAAGGGTGCTAAGGATCGGCATGCCCAGCATATCAAGCCCAATCTTCGTTATATCCAGTGTTAATACCTGAGCGGTGATTTTATACTCGGCCTTCGCCTCCGCCGGGCTATGGGCGGTGTTTATAAGTACTATACCGCCCTGTTTAAGGCCTGATACAGGCATCGTCAAAGGATCTTGCAATAGCGTTTCGTCCATGACTATCACAATGTCTGGTGCTGCTATCACACCGCGTTCCATGATGGGTTCTTCAGATATGCGTGTGGAGGCAGCTACTGGTGCACCCCGCCTCTCGGCACCATACAATGGGAAGTCCTGAGCATAATAGCCATCCAAAAATGCCGCGGTACCCAGCACTTTACTGGCAACTCTTGCGCCCTGACCGCCCCTACCATGAAATCTCAACCTGTACATTTTTAGTCTATAATTTCTCCTTTGCGTGCATGAATAAAAAAACCTTGTTTCTTTGATCAAACTTTCTTTGTGAAAGAAAGTTTGCTGCGCAAGCCTTTTTCGGTAAAGCCTTTTTCTTTAGAAAAAGGGTTTATCATCACAACTGCATCTTCATCGCCATAATACCCCGGGATTATACCCTGCATGACAAAGCCCAAATGGCTATAAAACGCCCTTGCCACCTCATTACTCTCACGCACTTCCACAATCGCATCACCCCTTGTTCGCTTCAAAACCACTCCTACAAGCTTTGTCCCTACCCCACTTCTCCTGTACCGCGCGTGCACTGCAACAGAGACTATATGCCCATCAGGATAAAAGATAACATAGCCAACGACTTCATGCCCCGCGATATATACAATGAAATTATCGCGATATGCATACGCGAAAGACAAAAACGTAACCTGGTCATATGGCGTTTTCGGGAATGCATTCGCTTCTATCCTCAAAATCGCACCCAAATCAGCCCGCCTGAATTCCCTTATCCGCCCTCGCATTGCCTCATACCCGTTATGCTAATCATCTCCCCTCTCCCATCTATATCCCCAATCCCTCTTCCAATGCTTCGAGTACGAGTCTTGATGACCCCCTCACGTTTTTTATCTCGAGCCCAAACGTCGAAGCGAATTTGTCAACTGTCTTTCGGTATTCTATATCGTCCTCATCCGCTTCACTATAGCATATCTTCACCACTCTCTGGTAATGGTTCTTCATGAGTCTCATTATCCTGCGTGTGTCACTAGCAGCACTTCTTTTACTGTTCCCGGCCATAATACCAACAGAAGATTCTAAAATCACCTGTGGCTCCTTTATTATTGCTGCACCCGCGGGCGTCATGAAAAAAGTACCTATCTCTTCCCGTAGCAGCGCCTGCACCTTCTCCTTTCCCAGTGCAATCTCGATACAATTGTTCAGTATTGCCCCTTTTTTATCGCGCGGTATTACTACTGGAACCTCTACGTTTTCTATCACACGCTCCATTTCTCTTGCTGTACTGCCACAGAGCCCGTAGCCCAATATGACAAAATCCACTACAGGGCTCATCGTTTTTAGACTCGCTTCAATCTCAGCCAGTAGTTTATCCGGGTAATCATGCGATTGTAACTCCAATACACGAATAATCACCGAATTATTGATGTTATCCGCACGAATTTCCTTCCCTATTCCCGCAATTGTTTTCTCTTTTACATTTAATTTTGATTTTGTTCTTGCCTCTTCCACCAACTCACTTGAAAATCGCTCGTTCACCTTCTTAGTTAATATAGTCAGCGCTAAATTATTCGGCTCCGGCAGCAAGAAGAATATCCGGTCTACGCCCGTTCTCCTAACCACCGCCCCTATTTCTTTTCTTAATATCTCACATGTAATGACTCCGATATGCATTAGATCAAACCTTTTCTTAAAAAGAAAAGCGTTGTGCAAAATGAAATCTTAGGGTTAGTCCTCCATCATTTCCACGCCATAGTCAGCTTCGAGAAAAGCAATGACATCCGTTTTGTTTATCCTCTGCTTCATTGGCAATTTCTTCTTCTGTATCTTCCGCTCTTTTATTCGATACCCCGGCCTTTTTAACGCGACTGAAACATCCATCCCAAATATACCGACCGTAGGCTCGTAACGGTAGCCAAAGTCAGTATGCTCTTCAACACCAAAGGAGAAATTACCCAGTGTGTCAAGCTGACTCTTATAGAGCTTATTTTGTATTTTAAAGCATCGTTTGAGGAAATCATCAGCTCGTGCTCCTCGTAGCGTGACATTACACGCAATAGATTCACCTTTTTTTATGCCCAGTGGCTGTAAGGACTTCTTAGCCGTTCTTCTAATCGGTTTTTGACTCACAATACGCTCCAAAAGTTTATCTGCTTTTGCTAACTTCTCGCCACTTTCGCCCACACCCATGTTTATCACTACTTTGTCCACTTGTATCCTTCTCATCGATTCTGCTGCCATTTTTTCACATTCGCTCCTTTCTTTATATACTGTATATGTTCCGTTCTACACGCCCGGTATCTCTATTTTCTCCTTGCCCACCACGAAGACATAATCCTCTATGGTCTCGAAACTCCGTTCATCTTGTTTTATCCGTACAACATTTGGATCAGAACTTTTCGTCTTCCTTATCTCTTCTATTTCACCTGTCTCCGCTGAGTGCTTTCCGCCTATCACTACCGCTTTATTCCCGGCTTCATATGCAAAATGCTGCAATATCTCGTTATCGGGCACGGAAATCATCAGCGAATCGTGTGTTTTTATCTCCTCACTTCGCTCGCCTGGAAGGATATTCCGACCATCATGCAAGTTCAATTGCCGCTTCCCCGCTTTTATCATCGTTCTGCCGTTCACCCGACATAATTTCCTGAATGCCGCTTCCTCGTCTATTTCTATCAGCGACAACTTACCCTTCTTGTCTAAAAGAACCATATAGTTGGCTTTTAGCTTTGGTACGGAAAGAACATCAAAGATACCAATAGGGAACTTATGCTCTTTCCTTACCTTCCCATTGACCACTACATTGCCTTCGTTCAATATCCTCTTCGCTTCCCTACTATTGTCCGCTAACTTCAGCAGATCCCTCACGAGCAGAAGCAGAGGCATGCTTCTATCTTTTGGATGCGGCCCAGGTACTGGATCTACCGACCAGTACGATACTTTCCTTTTTATCTTCCAGCTACGAGGTGCTGCTATTCTTTTCTGATGTCCCATTTTTATCTGTTTCTCCTATTATCGTTCATTCGTTTGTTTACGCATAAGCATGTCGCACCAAATCTTCCGCTCGCTCTTCGAACTCCTGCTGTGCTTTAACCGTTGTTGTTGGCTTCATGCTCTTAATTGCCGATTCGAAATGTTTCTTCATTACTATTATGTTCTCTATTATATCTTTAATATTCTCTTCAGTTATTTCCGGAGTGACGAACTCACGTAAAGCAGCCATTACTGCTTCTTTTACTATTGCCGCTATATCGGCCCCGACATAACCCTCCGTCATTTTCGCAAGTTCTTCTATAATTACGTCCGCCCCTAATGGCTTCCCGGCTAAATGAACCTTAAATATGGCCTCCCGCGCTTCCTTTGTCGGCGATTGTATATATATTAATCTATCCAATCTCCCTGGCCGCAGTAATGCTGGGTCTATTATGTCCGGTCTGTTTGTCGCCGCTATGATCATCACATCTTTTAACTCCTCTAACCCGTCCATTTCGGTTAATATCTGTGAAACTACCCGCTCTGTTACATGCGAGTCTAAACCTGCGCTTCGGATAGGCGCGATTGAATCAATCTCATCTAAGAAGATAATACAAGGTGCAGATTGCTTTGCTTTTCTGAAAATCTCACGCACTGCCTTCTCTGACTCGCCAACCCATTTTGAAAGCAGTTCAGGACCTTTAATCGAAATGAAATTCGCATCGCTCTCATTCGCTACCGCTTTCACCAGCATCGTCTTCCCTGTTCCCGGTGGACCAAACAAGAGGACGCCTTTCGGCGGCTTTGTATTTAACAGCGAGAAAACATCAGGATATTTGAGTGGCCACTCCACAACCTCCTTCAATTCCTGTTTCGCACGCTCCAAGCCGCCTATGTCTTCCCACTTCACATTTGGCACTTCTACAAAGACTTCCCTTAGTGCTGAAGGCTCGGTGTTCTTTAACGCTTCATTGAAATCATCCATTGTTACTTCCAGCTTTTCCACCATTTCAGCCGGTATCTCCTGCTCCAGGTCTATCTCAGGCAGTATTTTACGCAGGGCGTGCATAGCGGCCTCTTTACATAACGTGGCAAGGTCTGCACCGACAAACCCGTGCGTGAAATTCGCGATTCCTTTTAGGTTCACATCTTCCGCCAGTGGCATTCCACGTGTATGCACTTGCAATATCTCGTCACGGCCGTTCCTGTCCGGAATGCCTATTTCTAGCTCTCTATCAAATCGACCGCCCCTCCTCAAAGCTTCGTCAAGCGCATTTGGTCTGTTTGTGGCCCCAATTACTACTACCTGTCCCCTTGATTCCTGACCATCCATTAACGATAGAAGTTGAGCTACTACCCTCCGCTCCACTTCACCCGTTGTCTCGCTTCTCTTCGGCGCTATTGAATCCAATTCATCTATAAATATAATGGACGGAGCGCTCTTTTCCGCGTCCTCAAATATCTGCCGCAGATGGCGCTCACTTTCACCATAAAATTTACTCATTATTTCCGGTCCTGAAATGGAATAGAAATTAGCATCCGTCTCATTTGCAACTGCTTTTGCTATCAGTGTCTTTCCTGTTCCCGGCGGCCCCTGCAGGAGTACACCCTTTGGTGGCTCTATCCCCAATCGCTCGAACAGCTCCGGATGTCGTAATGGTAATTCTATCATCTCCCGTATCAGTCCTATTTCCCGCTTTAGTCCTCCGATGTCCTCATAAGCCACACGAGGAACGCCTATTTTCTCCTCCCGCGCCTTACGAAGTAGAATTTCGGTTTCTATATTTGGGATCACCGTGCCTAAGGGCACG
The DNA here is from genome assembly GCA_013180565.1 of Candidatus Methanophaga sp. GoMg3.2. The sequence goes on from QBUN01000395.1 coordinate 6,190, forward strand.
GTATTAGTAACAACAAAAGAGACAGGATTACCAAGCATATCAACCCTTATAATTTGACCTTTAGTAATTGGCACGCCTTTCAATCGGCTCAATAAATAACGCTCACCACCTGCAATTCTTACCTGTTGGGTGGGCTCAAGCGTGATCCTTTTCGCCGCTTTCACCCGCGTCTTCCGCAGCCTCACCTTGTCATCTATGGCGACACCTGCATTGCTCCTTATATTCCCATCTATACGCAGTATTGACTTACCTATGTCGGGTGAATATCCAGGATGGACAATAGCAGTGGCGACACTCCTTCCTTCGATTTCTGCCACGTCTCCGGGTATAAGCCCAAGCTTTCGCATCGTTTCCGTCTCTAGTCGTGCTATCCCTCTACCGGCGTCTCTGTGGTACGCCTCAGCTACCCGTAATATCACTGACGCCTCTCCCTCTTCTTTATCCGTCATCGCCCTTTCTTCATCCACATATTTGTTATTTCATCATTATAAAACAAAACCTAAATTGTTATCCGACTTTTATATGTTTATAATAGAACTGGAGAATATAGCAAAATGAGAGACGATTTGTTAATGATTCCGGGACCGGTGCCGGTACTGCCACGCATCCTTGATGCGATGTCAAAACCAATGATACCGCACAGAGGTGAGGAGTTCAAACAGCTTTATGTAGAGGTAGTAGAGAATTTAAGGGCAATATTCAAAACGAGAAATGGCCTCTTCCCGCTTAGCGGGTCGGGAACATGCGCTATGGAATCGGCAATAGCCAATCTAGTTGATAATGGAACAAGCGTAGTGTGCATAGCAAATGGTAAATTCGGTGAGCGGTTTTACGAGATCGCAGAGCGATATACTGAGCACGTCACGGTCGTTAACTTCGACTGGGGGGGTCCAATAGAATTAGAAAAGGTAAAAGTAACCTTAGAAAGTAATCCTGATGTGGTGACGATGGTGCATAACGAGACATCCACGGGTATTCTCAACCCTGCGAAGGAAGTGGGGAAACTGACGAAGAAGCATGATGCCGTTTTTGTGCTCGATTGTATCACATCCATAGGTGGTAATGATGTCCCGGTAGACCAGCTTGGTGTAGACATAGCTATTGTGGGATCGCAGAAATGTTTGGGTGCACCACCAGGGTTATCCGCACTTTCTGTTAGCGATAAGGTATTGGACCTAATGCGTGCGAATAAAAAAAGGCCGTATTACATGGATATTATTGCTTATAAGAAGAGTTTAGATAAGAAACAGACGCCCTATACGCCCGCTTTGCCGCTTTTCTTCGCACTTCATGAAGCTTTAGAGGTGATAATAGAAGAGGGCATGGCTAAAAGGACAGAAAGGCATAGGATGCTGTCTGCAATGGTTAGGACGGCAGTTACGTCTTTGGGACTTTCTTTGTTCCCGCAGTTGAATGAAGTAAGTGAGTATTCTAATACTGTCACCGCGATAAACATGCCATCTGGCTTATCTGATGAACAACTCAAAGGCGGTATGAAGAGAAAAGGCGTAATTGTGGCTGGCGGGCAGGAAAACCTAAAAGGCAAGATATTCCGGATGGCAACTATGGGGAATATAACCGAGCGGGAAGTGTCAATGGCTATACGGGCATTAGGCGAAGTGTTAATGGAAAAAGATGTTAAGGGAGGATAGCGGAATAAAAGTCTTCTCGTTCGATGTAGACGGCACGTTAGTGAGCCAGGAATTTGCAGATTGCGTTTGGCTACGTGGTATTCCAGAAGCATACGCCGCGAAGCACGCGTTGAGCTTTGAACATGCATTTGAATTTGTAAAGCGAGAATATGACAATATAGGCGAGAACCGGATAGAATGGTATAATATACGTTTCTGGCTGCGGAAGTTCAACTTGAAAATACCATACGAAAAGCTATTCGAGAAATACGAGGCTGAAGTGAAGATATATACCGAGGTCGAAAGCGTTTTGAAAGTGCTGAAAGAAGCAGGATATGTGCTGGTGGTGAATTCCAATGCGGCAACAGAATTCATTGACTTCCAAATCCAACCAATAAGGAAATACTTCACACATGTGTTCTCGGCAACGTCTGATTTCGGCGAGTTGAAGAAATCAAATGGTCATTATGCACAGGTATGTGAGATTCTGGATGTGAAGCCGCAAGAGGTTGTTCATACAGGCGACCATTTTGTGTTTGATTTTCTCAATCCACGCAGAATTGGGATTACAGCGTATTATTTAGATAGGTCCCGAGATGCAATGCATGATGACAATGGAAATGATGAGTTCGTTATAAGCGATTTGAATGAGCTTCTGGATGCCTTTGAACTCATGTAGCGGTAATGCGAATTTGGGTGAGATTTGGGTATAATCCGGGCGAAAGGAAAAGCTTAAAATGGCTTATTTCCATATATGACTGTGGAGATAAGTTTTTAAAAAATAGGAGGTGAAGCGAAAAGATGAGAAGAGAAATAATTGGCATTATATTGGTTCTGGCAGTGATAGCGGGTTCCATCGGTGTTATATCCGCTCAAAAACATTTCGGCATGCAAGCACCTGCGGAGGGTCATCAGTGGTTCGGTAGCGCAGGGTGGATGAGCCAGTTGACAGAAGGGCAAAGGGATGATGTGCGGCTGCAGATGCATGACTTCCAACAACAGATATGTGACCAATATAACCTTTCCTGCCCAGGTGCTCCGTTAAGCAATTTGACTGACGAGGAACGAGCAGATGTGCGGCAGCAGATGCGGATGTTCCAGCGGGGTCAAAGAAATGACACGCGAGATTTTCGACAGCAGATCTGTGACCAGTATAACCTCTCCTGCCCAGGTAGTCCGTTAAGTAATTTGACAGAAGAGGAACGAGCAGAGGTACAGCAAGAGATACAGGAGTTCCGGCAGGGTCAAAGAAATGACTCGCGAGATTTCCGAGAGAGTCAAAATCAGGAAGCGGAAGAGTTCTGGCAGCGAATCTCTGACCAGTACAACATCACAGATTCAATCGGCCCAAAATTTATGTATGGAGATGGCTATGGCTTCCGCGGCAATAAGGGCTCACACAAGCAGGGTCATGGACCAGGATTTGGAGGCTGAACATAAAAATCCGATCGGAACAAATCGAGATGCATAAATGTAGCAAGTGCGTGGTTGAACCACGCACCCTCAAATTTTTATTCCATGTTCATAAAAAGAGAAAGTTCACTCAGTATCTCCTCGGCAATCAGCCTTTTCGCTCCTTTCACCTGCTTTATCTCTTTCCCGCCTTCTCGCATTATATATACTTCGTTCTCCTCTGTCCCTATCCCGCCACTGCCAACGTCATTTGCAACAACCATCTCGAGCTTATAATCAGCCATTTTTTTTCTCGATTTTTCTATTAACTCTGCCTCAGAAACGTTCGTTTCCGCTTTAAATCCCACAATGACAAGTTCTGGGAATTCATTCCGCGCCTCTTCTATTAATTTCCGAATAGGCGAGAGATGCAGATGTAAATCACCACCGGATGATATTTTTACTTCTGACGGGTCAACCGTAAAATCACCTATGGCGGCAGCGGAAATAAGCACGTCGTATCCGCTTCGGAGCTCGTTCATGCATGCATCTATCATTTCACGTGCAGTTTCGACCTTGAGTTCTTTTATCCCTAGTAGATTCAGTTCATTGTTATGTATAATGGTGACCTCAGCACCTTGCTTATATGCCTCTTTTGCTAGTTCCTTCCCTGTTCGACCGGAACTTCGATTCGTTAAGATTCTTATCGGGTCTATCGGCTCAATGGTAGGACCGCTAGTTATGAGGATTCGTTTCCCTGCAAGTCGCTTTGGCGACAGGACACGCTCAACGGCGAGCAGTATGTCCCCAATCGCTACGATTTTTGCCAGCCGTTCCTCTATTCTAGGGCCTATGACGGTAACACCAAGCCTTTTCAATTTCTCCAGGTTCTCTATCAGAACGGGGCTCCTATAGATAGATTCATGCATTGCTGGCACTATTAGGATCGGGAATCCCGAGCCGAAAGCAGTGGTTGCAAATGCCGTTACTGGCGTATCCGATACGCCCGTGGCGATTTTGTTGACTGTATTTGCCGTGCACGGCGCGATGATAAACAGGTCTGCCGAGCCTTCCATACCTAAAAACTCTACATGTTCTATATTTCCCATTAATTTCGTTATCACCTCGTGTCCCGTAGCATAATGAAGTGTATAAGGATGTATTATTTCTGTTGCCGCGTCACTCATCACACCATATACCTCTGCACCGTGTCTTATCAACTCCCGTGCGAGCTCAACAGTCTTTATCGCTGCGATAGAGCCCGTAACACCTAAGACTATCTTCTTACCCTGCAGAGATTGACTCTTTGTTCCTGTAATCCTCAAGGAGGGGTGTGGTCCCCTTTCCGCCCCTGTCATAATGGACCGGTCGGGATTTGAACCCGAGGCCTCTCGCACGCCAAGCGAGTGATCTTCCAACTGATCTACCGGCCCATCCTGCTACTTCTCTGCTTTTATACTTCTTCTATTTCTATTACGTGACTCAAGTTATATAAATTCTAAGAACAAACTAAATAAAATCAATTATTGACACCGATTAACGCAGAAGAAATCAAATCCGTGTAAATCCGTGTAAATCTGCGACCTAAATTAAATTTATAGGTAAAAGATATACGTTATATACAATACAAAAGAATTATAGGTATCCCGATACATCTTCTATCATTCTTTCGCAATAGAAGCACCTGAACAGAGGCGGATTTGCACCCACAGTAACGAATTTCGATATAACCGGCTCCCGTTCAGCATTGGATATGCAATTGGGGTTTGCACATCTTATAATACCCTCTATTGATCCGGGAAGATATACTTTATGCTTTGCTATCACTTCGGAATTACGGATTATGTTTATGGCTGCATTTGGCGCAATCAACGCGATTTTACCCACTTCTTCTGGCTTTAATTCCCTATCTTCCACCTTTACTATGTCCTTCCTGCCCATCTTCTTGCTTTGTACGTTCATTGCAACGCTTAGAACCGCATCTGTCCTCGCTGTTATCGACAATATCTTCAACACGTTTAGCGCCTGCCCCGCGGTAATATGGTCAATTACGGTTCCATTTTTGATTGCCACTATCTTTAATTCTTTCTTCATCTCAAGCGTCAGTGGGGCCGCCGAGATTTGAACTCGGGACAACTCGGTCTTCAGCCGAGCGCTCTCCCAGTCTGAGCTACGGCCCCATTCAAATTAATTATATCGCCACAGTAAATAAATTATATTTCTTTATGATACATAAAGCATATTATTTCTTTTGGTAATGCTTTTCTTTCTAAGAAAAGGTTTTTGGTACAGCTTTTAAAACTTTTTGAAAGAAAAGAACAGTTTCTGATGTAAAAATGGAAGAAGAGATAAAAAAGGCAATTGATTCAGTAGTAACAAAAAATGCGCGATACGCCGATCTCCGCCTGGAAAAGGGTTACGCAACTGTTATTGACCTAAGAGATGATGTACTCAGAGAGATGAGCTACAGCATAGACCAGGGCATGGGCATCCGAGTACTTTATAACAATTCATGGGGATTCTGTTCCTCCAATGAGATCTCAATACCCAAGCTGAGAGATAGCTTTGAAGATGCCTTTAAGATCAGTAAAGCGCTATCAGAATCAAGTAAGAAGACGGAAACTATAACACTAGCCGATACAAAGCCCGTAAACGACTATTATAAACTGAAGCCGAAGATAAACCCTGATGATGTCAGCATAGAAGCGAAGAAGGAGATAGTTAAAGATGTGTATAAAGCGGCGAAGGAACACTCCACACTCATAAAAAGCGTCTCCATCTCATATTTCGATGGCTACGAGGAGAAGATATATGCCAATTCCGATGGCAGCTATATAGTAACAGAAACGCCGGCAGTTTTTATGCGTGTGCATGCTGTCGCGAAGAAGGGAGACCTGTTGCAAGAGGGGAGAGAGAGCATAGGTGCTGTGGCTGGTTTTGAACTCATAGAAGATGTGGATTCTGCACTTCTGGGCGTAAAGGCTGCGGATAAAGCGGTTAGGCTGCTTGATGCTGAACTGCCACCCGGTGGTGAGTTACCTGTGATAATGGACAACAAACTTAGCGGCGTCTTTATGCACGAAGCGCTCGGGCATGCAGCAGAAGCCGACCACGTATTATACGGCGAATCTATACTAGAGGGTAGAGTAGGCGATGAGATAGCGTACAAAGGTCTAACGGTTGCTGACGATCCGACCATCGCAAATTCACATGGATATTACAAATATGACGATGAGGGTGCACGATCAAAGAGAACAGAGCTAATAAAAGACGGCGTTTTGGTCTCTTATTTACACACTCGGGAGACTGCAGGCAGGTTAGATGCAATGCCAACCCCAAATGCAAGAGCTGCTGACTATTCGGAAGTCCCTTTGGTCCGCATGAGTAATACCGTTATTGAAGAAGGCGATTGGGATTTTAAAGATATGCGAGCAGATATACAGTTTGGGATCTACGCCAAGGGTATGCGCGGAGGGCAGGTGGATACAGTAAGGGGTGAGTTCCAGTTCAGTGCGGAAGAGGCATTCATGATAGAAAATGGCGCGCTTACTAAGAGATTGAAGAACGTTTCTCTTTCAGGTAGGACCCTTGATGTATTGAAGGACATAGATGCCATAGGGAATGATAAAATGCAGGGCACAATAGGATTCTGTGGCAAAGATGGCCAGGAGGTCCCGGTCTCGGAATATGCACCGCATATGCGAGTGCAGAAGATACTGGTCGGTGGACTCCAGTGAGTCAGCCATAACTCAGCTATTTCTTCCGGAATTCAGTATAACCACATTTCCCGCAGGAATATCGGTCTGCATGTTCTGCTAAAAACACGCCTGTTCCACACCTTGGGCATGCCTTCCGCTTCCTGCGTAACTTAACTCCACCTTTTCCACTTACTACTTCGTAAAACTCATGTATTGCAGCCATTTTTATCTATTTAATCTCCTCCCTTTGCCACTTCAGTTTCTGTTACTTTCGCATCTTCCGTTTCTACTACTTTTGCATCTTCCTTTTCCACTTCGCCCTCGCCCAAGCTACTAAAATTTCTTTTTAATATATGCTCTCGCTCTACTTCCCTTAGCCTATCTTCACTTTCATACACCTTTGCGTAGCCAACCGTTTCCCTCTTCCCGAATTCCGTTTTCATCCTATCGATTACAAGAAGGTTTTGAGTGCTCCGAAGCTCTTTTATTAATGCCTTACGCGCTTCTGCTCTGCCCGGTGAAGCTCCCTCATGCTTCAGCCTAAAGAAGACTTCCTTTCTCATCAACAGTTGATTATCGGCCTCTTTTGTTATCTCTATCTCCATATCTTTCTCTTCTCCCTATAATATAATACTATTACTACATTATTATGATTAATATCTCTAATTCACCTCACCTTCAATGCATATCGCCCCGCTTTCGTTATGCCCAATTTCTTCGCTATCTCGGACTCTGCCGCATCTATAATCGCCACATACCCACTCCAGTCACCACTAACTGAATTAGAGCCACATACACATACTGCCTTTCCACTTTCCATTATCCTATGGCAATCTCGGCATGCCTTTTCCATTAATCCTCCCCCTTCTTCTCAGCCTTCTCCGCCTTCTCAGCCTTCTCCGCTTCCGCCTTCTTCTTCTCCTCATCTGCATCGTCATTCTCTAGCCACTCTAATTTACCCAAGCCTGGCTGCCGCATTGTTAACCCGATCTTACTATCACCCGGGTCCCGCTCATTTAGCGAAATTGCAACTATCCTTGCACGTACCTTATCTCCCTCACCCAATGTCCTATTAGTATCCTTAGTGACGAGTTTCGCACCTTTCTCGTCATATGAGATGTATTCATCAGTAATCTGGCTGATATGTAACAAACCATCTAAGGGACCTATCTCCACAAAAGCGCCAAATTCTACTATCTCTACCACGGCCCCTTCTACTATCTCCTGCATCGTGGGCCTGAAAACGAGTGCATCAAAGATCGTTTCATAATAGACGCCTGCGTCACCGATCATTATCCGTCCCTCTTTCACATCCACAATGTCCTGTATTGCAATGAACATCCCTAGCTTTTTATCCATCCGCCCCTCCAGTCTATCTTGTAACATCTCCTTTACAACAAGCCGTAAATCATCCCCTAACCTCTCAGGCGGCACTCTTACTACATCAATCGCACTTACTTTCGTATACATCTTTCTTTTATCC
>QBUN01000102.1 GCA_013180565.1 Candidatus Methanophaga sp. GoMg3.2
CGATTGTTGATATTCATCGCTCATTTACTATTCACATGAAGAATACCATATAAACAGTTTATTGACACTTTATTAAATGTGACATTGTCAAATTAAACTTCGCTAATAATTTTCAAATTTTCGAATAGCTTTACTTGCCCTGTCCTGCTCACTGCTTCTCTAATTCCTTCAATCATTCTTGGAACACCTGGTGGGTAGCACTCATCACCGCATTTCGTGCAGACTAATATCGGAACGTCTTTTATTAGAACTCCTCTGGTATGCTCATTCATAAACTCCAGCCTGAGCTCTCCTCCACACCTGCACTTATAACTCACCTCCTTCTCCTCTTTGTAAATGTCTCGTCCCATTTGTCTGGTTCTGGTACATATACTGTTATTAACTAACTTAAATCTTTCATTGGTGCTAAAACAACATGCACCGGATTTCCATCAAGTAACGTTAAAACCAAAGCACTCTCACCACGTGGATCATCAGGATAAAACTCTACTATTCTGAAACCGCCCCTAAGGGCATCTTCTAAACATGACTCGCTAATATTGTCATTCTCCGCCTCGATCCTAGCATGCCTACGCCATAATATCACTTTTGAGCTACGGTGTATCTTGCCAATAACATTTTGCATTTTACACTTATCTATAGCTTTTTTACCTTTAGCATCCGAAGCGCAAGCAAAGCCGCATTTTTACCGCTGTCTATCCCCACTACACCTACCGGAACACCAGACGGCATTTGAACCATAGAAAGCAGAGCATCCATGCCTAACAATTTACCACTCACGGGCACGCCAATAACCGGCTTTTCCGTTTTTGACGCTATCACACCGGGTAACGCAGCCGATAGTCCTGCAATTGCTATTATCACCGATACCTCTTCGCTTTCCTTCAGATATCTATCCAGCTCATCGGGAGTCCTATGTGCGGAAATCACCTTTACTTCGTAAGGGACATTATACTCTGTCAGTACCGCAACCGCCTTATCCGCAACCGCACGATCGCTCTCAGAACCCATGATTATAGCTACTTTGTTCATCTTTGTTACTACTTTTTACGGCCCGATTCTATCCGCTCCTCCATCACACAGGTGAACTCTTCAGGGTCTCTTATCTTTTTCAACTCCTCTTTCTCTATCAAAACCGTGCTATCTATCTGCACACGCTTGATATTGCCATTCACTACGAATACCGATTTCGAGTTCGTAACTTGAGACACGCTACTCATTATCCTCGCCCTCTTTACCATCTGTTCTGAGCTTTTACTTATTCCCGTTAGTATTTTCACTTTCGGCTGCGAGAACGAGACGGCGCTAAAAGGTGCATGATCAGTGGTAAAAATCTTGAACCCTATTTCCTCCATCATACTTAATATACCCTTCTCTAAGTCCGAAGTCACTTCTTCCACACCGCCTATTGACGATGGCTCTTTTGTTTCAGTATTTAGAAACTCTAACGCTTCTATTAACATCTCATCTAAAATCTCCTCGAGCTTTAGTGCTATGTCTATTGTAGTGCTCGTACCCCCCTCCTCGTACTTGCTAACACTCCTTCTCGAAACACCTAATTCCGTGGCTATATCGCCTAATGAGTATTCCTTCTTATCTCTCGCCTCCCTCATCCGCTCCCCGTCTATCGAGACATACAAGCCACCAGTGGATGAATAGACGTAGGGATGCACGTCCTCGACGAAATAATCGTATAAAGTGTGTGTGTTTATAGCGGGAATGCCATATCTATGATATACAACATCATCTTCTAAAAAGCGAGTCCCTTTTCGCTCTCCTACGAGGATAGGCGAAGCAAGTAAGCAAAATGCTGCACTTTTTATATCGCGCGCTAGTTCCTCGTTAAACCCATCTATGTTATGCAATATCTTTGCCAATACGGTTATCTCACTTCTCCGCGCCGCTAAATCAAAACTCCTCGTTTCGCATCTACTTGATACAACAAAACCAGCTTTATTCAATATATCCATTACCTGCGGGATTAAAATTTCTTTCATCTCTGTCCAACAGATCTTTCCGTTATCACGGTACTTGAAATCTCACCCGCACGCTTTGTCGCTTCAATTACCGCTTCCATCATTGCCGCCTTCACACCATGCGTTTCCATTGCATACAAGCCTCTTATTGTCGTACCACCAGGCGAGGCGGTTATTTGTTCCACCGTAGAGGGGTTATCACCCGCAAGAATCAGCTTCGCTGCGCCAAGTGCGGTCCTTGCAGAAATCGCCAGCGCTAAATCGCGGGGCAATCCTGCATATACACCACCATCTGCCATAGCATCTATTACAGCAGCAAAGAAAGCGATACCACTACCACTTAACCCCGTAATAACGTCCAGATCACGCTCCTTTACGATGTATACGGCGCCAATAGCACTTAAAATCCCTTTTACTATTCGCTCATCCGCCTCGCTCGCATAAATGCCACCACATAGCGCAGTTACCGATTCGCCCACTCGTGCCCCTATATTCGGCATCACTCGGACTACCTTCCGCTCAGCGCCAAGATATGACTCGATTACGCTTGTTGGCACGCCCGCCGCAACAGATATTAACAGCGACTCTTCGTCCATAAACGGTGCAATTGATTCTACTACGCTTTGCATATCGTTTGGCTTAACAGCTAAAATCAAAATCCCCGCTTTCTTCGCTACCGCTTCGTTACTCGCGCATATTTCAATTCCCTGTTCGCTTTCAAAATCACTGAGTTTCTCCTG
>QBUN01000101.1 GCA_013180565.1 Candidatus Methanophaga sp. GoMg3.2
ATTAATCACAAACCTTATGAAGTAAGTAATTGAAGTCGCAACTGCTGCTCCGATAATTCCCATCTGTATTATAAAAACAATATTTAAAGCAATATTTAATGTTCCTTCAATTAAAACAGTATAAAAGTTCAAATCGGGTCTTCCTCTACCCAACAATGTAATTCCACTTACACTTCCTACTGACCAAAAAAATAACCCAATTAATAAAACATTAAAAACGGGAACCGATGGAATATACGTATTGCCGAAAAGAAGCACTAAAAATTTACCGCCAACAAAATAAAGCACGATACAGACAAACAACATTAACAACGTCATTTTTTTAAGTAATTTAAAATACAAGTTTTGTGTTGATTGTGCATCAATTGATTTTTCTGAGATATAAGGCAATGCCGTTTGCATTATTGTACTGGGAATTAACCTAAATCCCCTCATTAACGCAACTGCTATATAATAAAATCCAACTAAACTCGCATCTTTCAATAAATAGCTTATACATAAGATGTCAGCAGTAGAAACTACGAGTGCAAATTCATTTGCAAGAAAACTAAACCCACCAAATCGAAACATCTTTTTTATCAAAGTTGTATCGAATTTGAACCGTTTTATATGTTTTTGTAATAAGAAAATACTCGAAAAACCAGTCAAGGTTATGATAAAAACATTTGCAAATATATATCCGCTCAGTGCCCAAAAATAGACTCCTATAACCGCTGCAGCAAAAATGAGTATCCTTTGTGTTAACTCTATAATTGCTTTTTCCTTTATTTTCTTCTCTCCGTGAAAATAGCAAATTACTACACTAAAAACCGCACTAAAGGGCAATGTCCAGACGAAGAATCGTAGATAATACAGTGCAACCTCATCGGCAACTATTCCCGGGATATATGTCCCTATGACTGCAATAGCAGTAATTAAAAGAGAAGTAATAAGCGTTCCTACTAATGAATGGAATAATATCTTCTCCTTTTCTGTCTGGGTTATTGGCTCAGAAACATATTTTAATACTGCTGTATTCAAACCAAAACCTGCTACTATACCTACAAAGCCTATAACAGTATTTATCACTCCGATATGACCCACATCAGACGGCAATAATAATCTTGCAACAATAATTGTAGTCACTAAACCCAAACCTTGTGCTATAGCAGTAGAACTAAACAGATGAAACATACCGGAAGAAAAAGCGGTTTTTGTGTCTTTGATTAATATCGTTTTGATATTCATTTGGTCACCTATTCTTTGAGTAGCTTATAATAACTGTACATATGGTCAAAAATAGGAAATTTTTTGATGAAACTTCTGTCCATGGCTCGGCTTTGAATTATAGCTATTATTTCTGTTAGACATTTGTTCTTAAAATAGTCCGCCATGCCTCCACTATTATAGTATCTATAAATTAACTGAAAATCATATTTAGCCAAAAAAATATCTAACGACTTAGCTGTAAAGAAAAATTGATGTTCTGGGGGTGAATACATATGCCAATTCTGTCCTTTTAGTTTTGCTTTAAGGCTGTTAGAATCGGCAGTCATAACAGCTAATATACCATTTGGTTTAAGTATAGAGTGAATTTTGTCGAAAACTTTTTCGATATTTACCAAATGTTCCATTAAAGCATACATCGTAATAATATCAAAAAAGTTGTTGTTTATTTCTATATCTTCTATGTTTTGTTGTAAAATAGTCAGGCCGTGCTTCCTGCCAATGATCGCAAGATCTGATAATTCCACGCCGAACTTTATCCATGTCTTTGGTGAATGATATAAAAAATTTCCTGCATTACACCCAATATCTATAATCCTAATACTTTTTTGCGGCAATACACGACTTAATATTTTAGCTTCATGCTTCCAATATTTACTGTTTTGATAGATGTAATTATCGTCAATGACTCTGTCTTTATATCTAAAATCGTAGAATTTTTCATAATCAAAAGGTTGATCATTCTTAATAAATTTGAGACTACAATCGCAACACTCATAAATGCTCCATACTTTATTATCATATTCCAAAAACGTTTGCTTCGAAAATAAAAGCCTTGTATTTTTCGAACCACATAATCTACATTTTACAATTTTAGCATTTTTCATATTTATCGCCATTCCTTTCATAATCCAGCATATCTTTTAATGACTTTTCGAGACTTATCTCGGGCTCCCAACCGATATCTCTTTTTATTTTACTGATATCACTAACTTGGTTTGGAACATCAGACTTTTTTAACTTAGTAATATCAGTTTTGACTGCTATATTTCTATTTGTCATACTTACCAATATGTCAAGTGCCTTTTTTATTGAATATGACTTTCCAGAACCAATGTTATATACTTCACCATAGTTTTCTGTTTGTAACACTTTCCAGTATGCTTTAACCGCATCCATAACATCAATAAAATCCCGCTTGGGTTCCAAGTTACCTACAAACAATTCTGGCTTTGAATTTCTCTTCTCTATTTTGCTTATCTGCTTTGCAAATGCAGAACAAACAAAGTCGGCAGATTGCCCTGAACCAATCAAATTAAATGGTCTGACTCTAATGATTTTTAAACCATAATTAGCATAATACGGATATCCAAGTAAATCCTGAGAAACTTTACTTACACCATAGTGAGTTATTGGCCGCAGATGATTATTTTCAGATATTGGTAGTTCATTTTCCTTTACAATGCCATATTCCGCAGACGAACCAAAAATAAGAATCTTTGGAT
>QBUN01000100.1 GCA_013180565.1 Candidatus Methanophaga sp. GoMg3.2
AGGCGGTCCAGAAATGTAAACGTGCGGGAATCAGGGTAGTGATGATTACCGGTGACCATGCGCAGACAGCGAAAGCAATCGCACAGCGGATAGGAATCGGAGAAGGCGAGGATACGGTGTTGACCGGTGAAGAACTGTCGAGAATGAGTGATGAGCAACTATATGAAGTTGTGGATACCGTTTCGGTATATGCACGAGTTGCCCCGGAACATAAGTTTCGGATAACCAAACAAATACAGAAGAGAGGGGATGTCACTGCTGTTACCGGCGATGGCGTAAATGATGCACCTGCGCTAAAAGCTGCGGACATAGGGATAGCTATGGGAATAACAGGAACTGAAGTGAGCAAGGAAGCTGCGGATATGATTCTAACGGATGATAACTTCGCCAGTATCGTGTCGGCGGTGGAAGAGGGCAGACATGTCTTCGAGAATATCCGGAAAGTTATCTTATACACGCTGCCCACAAATGGTGGGCAAACCCTGCTGATATTGGGTGCCATCCTGCTTGCGCCCTTTATAACACTCTTCGGGGTGCGTCTACCAGTGGAGCCAGTGCAAATCCTATGGATAAATTTGATCGATGCCGTTGCACTTGCACTTCCAATCATCAGGGAACCGAAGGAAAAAGGGCTACTCGAAAGAGCGCCGCGAGATCCTAAAGAACGGATAACTGATAGCCCTTTCTTCAAGAAGGTTGGGATAGTATCACTGGCAATGGCAATTGCAGGATTCGTGATATATTACTACTTCGGTATGCCCGCCGTCTCGGGATCAGTAGTAAACGAGCTACTGCTGACACAAGCTCAAACCGCGACATTCACCACTGTAATGCTTGTTCATATCTGTTATCTCTTTACCGCGCGGTCAATAACAAAGTCGGCATTTACGTTCAGTCCATTTTCAAATAAATGGGTGCTCATCGGTGCTGCCGTGGCTATCGGGTTGCAGCTTGCGATAATCTATGCACTTCCTGCTATAGGCGTTAATCCGTTTAGAACCGCGCCCATACCGGCAGAGTGGTGGATACCGATGATTTTAGTTGCACTGCCGATATTCTTCATAATAGAGTTCGAGAAGTTCCTGACAAGGCGGTTTGGGAAAGAGGACGTTTAAAAAGAGAGTAGCTGATCAAAAACCACGAGATTACACAAGATTAACACAGGAATTTAGGGTTATAGCGGGGGAATTCACCCACTTGGTCTTTTTTACTATTTGCAAACACGATGGAAATGTTGGGTACGAAGGACATGAAAAGGCGGTAGAGCAGAAATGACTATCCGGGAAATTAAAGCAAAATCCATATTGCGCAAGTACAAAAAAATAGATTCTTGGTTTATCTCCGCTTACGGGATGAACCTATACCGAGGCTGCATCCATAATTGCAGCTATTGTGACGGTCGTTCAGAAGGTTATTATGTAGATGGCGAGTTTGGCGAAGACGTTACAGTAAAAGTAAATGCCATAGAGATTCTACGCCGGGAATTGAACCCCAAAAGGAAACGCACACCTTTTAAAAGAAGCTATATGATGCCGGGTGGCGGCGTTGGCGATAGCTATCAACCACTCGAAAAGAAGTAGATGATGATATATGCGCTATCTTTGAGCCTGGCGTAAATCTAACGTTTAACAGGATTGCGAAGAAGTATAAGATGCCTATGCGTATCCCGCCTGCTCTCTATAGCGATATAGTAAGCGAAAACGATTTAGTGATCGTTATATTAGAGCATATTGATTATCTATTGAAACTGGAGGGGAAGAAGTCGCCTTTTGGTTTTGCGGCTTATTCAATCTCGCAATTAAAAGAGCCCTTATCGGCTATGAAAGGAGAGCTACGGAAATAAAGGGTGTTGGACGGACAACAGAAGCCGTTATACGTGAAATACTGGAAACGGGGAGTTCGGGTTATTACGAGAAAATGTTGATGGGCGGAAATGAGTGAAGTATATGCGAACCAGGTTGGGATATATAGCGTTATCTGAAATAATAGTCGCTACAGGAACTATACAATAGACTTTATTATTAATAACGTATATTATTTATATTAAGCGAAAAATGCACGGATTAACCCACCCCTGAAAAAATCAAGTAGAAATCGGTTCAATAGAAATCAAAGTAGTGTCTCCACCCAAGGTTAGATTAGAAACGTTGGAAGGCATACTAAAATCAAAAAAATCATCAACAGAGTTGGTGAGAGAATTAAGAAAGGAAAATCATGCAAGAGAGGAAAAGAGGCTTATTTGATACAGGAGTTTTACTGAAATTCTTTCTCGGAGAGAAAGATAAAGAGATCGTTAGAAAGTTATTGGATAAGGTCGTTCTCAAAGAGATAGAGGGATTTATCTTAGCATGTGCTTTTATTTATGGCTGGTACACGGATAACATATGACCCCGAATTTGAAGGAGTCAAAGAAATCGAAATCATAAAGCCAAATACGTTTTTAGATAGGTTGAAAGAATGAGTGATATGTGGCTTCGTCATACTTCAGATAATGGACTGAAAGTTGAAACAGCAAGGCAAATGAAAAATTTTGCAGCACCCTACGGATTTGAAGAAAGAAAAGCCTTACCAAAAGAAATAAAACACAATTGGGTTATAACCTGACTTTCAGCGTTGTATAGGCTACAACCCTAAAAGAGTGCATCCACAAATCCCAACTTTTCAATAATCTCCCTTTGCTCTTTAGTGAGCACAGAAATTTTATCAT
>QBUN01000099.1 GCA_013180565.1 Candidatus Methanophaga sp. GoMg3.2
CTGATCATAAAAATATCTTCTTTTGTTAATTCTGCGGGCATTTTTTTTCTCCCTTCAATATTTCTATATATATCTCAGCGTTATTTGAGCTTTTGTATTTCTTTAGCTCCTTTTTATAACCACAAGATCACACACAACCTTTCTTTAGAAAAGAAAGCTTGACCAAAGAAACATGGTTTTTGGCAAAGCTTTTTGCTTGCAAAAAGGTTTGTGTCAATCTTGTGAAATCTCGTGGTTTTTTTATCTCTTCCGTCTCCACATCACGTATCCGACTGCTAATAGTCCTGCGATTGCTAATAGCGCTTCGAAGCCTGGTGGTTCTGGCGTAGGTGATGACGTTGTCGTCGGAGTTGGTGTCGGAGTTGGAAGTACAAATAGAAGCTTTCCCGCTGGAATAGCTAGTTCCTTTACCTCCTTTGTTTCTTCAATGTCCGGGTCGTCATACATAACCATTGAAGCAACTCCTGTATGTTCGGTAACATCAATCGGTAATGCAAATGTAGCGGTTACATTGAAGGATACATGCCATTCCTCGCAACATAGGCTGGAGATGTTCCATCTAATCGTTGTTGTGCCATCTGGATTTGTCCTGGGTTTGCTAGAAGGCTCAACAGAGAAACTACCATTGACTACTGAGAAGTAGTTGTGCACTGTATCAATCACACTAATATTTCTAACTTTTGTACCGTTTAGGATATGCTTGGGATCAACGCATATCCGTAGATGGACAGTAACCTCTTCTTCTTTGCCTAAGGTAACGCTGCATGGATTCACGGATTTGCTGACATTTAAGTTTTCATCGACACTGAACCATGGGCAGCCTGGCGGTACGCTACATGGCAGGTAATTTCCAAAAAGGGCTGTGGCCTCCTTGCCCGCAGGCACGTCAACCTTTTGTGTAGTTCCTGTGCTGCTAGTCCAGCGGCAACCTCTTGATTCTTCAGTTATTGTATATATTCCGCCTGGTATGTTAGGAAGGCTACAAACGCCATTTGCAGCGGTGGTAACTCTTCTAACCCTTCCATCTGGGAACGTGATACTGAAATCACTGGCTAAGCCTTGTTCTCCAGGATCTTGCACTTTATTTTTGTTGGGGTCGTAGAACTTCTGGATTTTTAGGTGACCCATTTGGGTAGGAGTGGGTGTCGGTGTGGGAGTAGGCGTGGGCGTGGGAGTAGGCGTGGGCGTGGGTGGTTGTTGGTTGAGGAATTGAACTATTGATTCTTTACCTTCTCCCACAAAAATCTTTATCCATTGTTCGCCTTTCGCTACAAGATCTGTATCTCTATCTTTGCCTATTTCAATTAGTTTCCAGTCGCCGGGCTTATCGATTATTTCGGTTATATTGTAATTTCCTTCAGGCACGTCTTCTATTAATATTACCCCATTGCCATTTGTTGTATAGTTTGCTGTTTTCCCATCAGGATATGTTACATTGAATACCCATCCTTGTAATCCTTTATCTCGATCGTCTATTATGTCATTTTGATTGCTATCATTGAATTTACGGATTATTAGTGTTGTATTCCGTATTGTATTGAGGAATTGAACAGTTTTAGTCTCACCTTTTGGTACTGTAACTGTTTGGTTGATTGGGAGTACCGCTCGCCAGCCGGGCTGAAGTATTTCTTCGACCGTGTACTCTTTTTCTGCATATTCGTCTGGTACTCCTATTCTTATTTCTCCATTAACGTCGGTAAACTGAGTAGATGGTTTCTTATTAGGATCGGTTACTTGGAACTTCCAACCCTGTAACCTTTCATCAACACCGACGTCTACTTTGTTATTTTGGTTTGTATCATCAAATTTCTGGATTATTAGTATTGTCTCTCTATTGAGGAATTGAACTGTTGTTGTCTCACCTAGTGGTACGTTTACTGTTTGCTTACTTGGAAGTACCGATTTCCAGCCGTTTAGCACTGTTTCTTCGATAGTGTACTCTTTTCCTCCATATTCAGGTGGTACATTTATTACTATTTCCCCCTTATTGTTAGTAGTGTAAGGTTTGATATTCACACCAGGATCTGTTACTTTGAATTTCCAACCCTGTAATCTTTTATCGCGACCGTCATCTATTCTGTTATTTCGATTTGTGTCATCAAATTTCTGGATTATTAGTTTAGTAGTAGGATCGTAAATGTTAAGGAATGGGATAGTTGTTGTCACCCCTTTTGGTACTTTCACACGTACGGGTTGTTCGATTGGAAGTATCGGTTTCCAGCCGGGCGGCAATGTTTCTTCTATGGTGTAGGATTTTCCCTCGTATTTTTTGGGTATTTCGATTTGTATTTCTCTAAGGGGCCACCTTATAATTAAATCCATAACTATATATATGTACCACTTCTTCTAAATACGCATGGAAAAAAATAATTCGGATGAACTTTGGATAGGATTTCTAGGCAGTCTTAATGAAGTGCAAGCACGACAGTTGGCAGGTCTAAAGGCGTTAGAATTTGGTTGGGGCGGAATCTCGAAAGTTGGAAGACTTACAGGTATGGATTATAAAACGATAAAAAAAGGGATGACTGAAGTTGAAAACGGAATTTTTTTTGATAAAAACGCAAATCTTCGTAAGAAAGGTGCTGGACGGAAAAAACTTACTGATAAAAATCATCAAATCCTAAAAGATCTTGAAACGATAATGGACGAAAATACGGCAGGAGACCCCATGAGTAATTTAAAATGGTCA
>QBUN01000098.1 GCA_013180565.1 Candidatus Methanophaga sp. GoMg3.2
GACGCCTAACCCCCCAGGCTAGCCCGCACATGAATACCTTTATCTTAGATTAATATAAATAAAACTTTTTGGAAATCACGAGATACGCTGATATTCAGCAGTACTTTTGCACCACTTGATTAAATATCTTCTCCTGATCGGATCGTGTCAAGGAATAGGGATCATCAAAACAGATACGTCCCAATTCTTTTACTATGAGCCGCAGCTGGACTTTTGTGATTGACATCCTTGCAAGTTGATTTGTGTAATATCCCATTGGTTTCGCCCTATCTATGGATATATTCTTGACCACGCCGCAGTGGATGCAGTATGGATGTGGCTTCAAACCTCTACTCCGCTCATCATATTTATAAGGTAGCCATACATTTTCCATTACGCCGCAGCTTTCGTGTTTACAATGAGTGCTCATACTACTAATTAATTATAGAATACACCCTTACATAAATAGGTGGTCATGTACACAAAAATCTATTCTAATTCGTCTAACCATCCGGCGGTTTTGTTTATTCCATCCGCAGTAATCAAGAATTCGCCCTCCGGTACGCCATCGGTATCAATGTCAAGTCTAAAATCGCCATTTGGATCTGCTAAGACGTTGATTGACATATCCACCCCTCGAAAAGTGGTTTGACTATGAATATCGTTTTTCAATATTTAAATGTTCTGGTAATTACTGCGGGTTAAGTCCGAAGATTTTACTTGTTATAGTACAGGGGGAATCCCGGATTCAATGCCACAATTCCCGCCGATCTACATGCTTCCAGAAAAATACCAGCGCTGTAAGGGTGCTAAAAGCGGCTATGAAAACCACCTGCGTTGCAGCTCCGCCCTCCAAATTTAGTGCCCCTTGCACAAGAACAAGCGCGACTATAAGCGAAGAAAAACCGATACCAGCAGCATAAATGCCGCGCCTCGCATGATCCTTTGAGAATTCATACAAGAAGACTGCCAGTACCGCACCAACAAATACCTCCTGCACAAACCAGCCGATAACAAAAGCGCTTAGGATAAGGATAAAGAGTACTTTTGTCCTAGCAAAGATCGGTTCTTCTTCCTCCTTTATCCGTAGTCCTACATCAAGCAGTAATAAAGATGGCACCACAACACTCAATACAGGAATTAAATCCGCTGCGTACACGTTCGCCACGTTAAGTTGATAACCTATAGCCAGAGCGTAAACGAGGAACAGTAAGAGGAATATATCCTTCTTGCGCTTCACCTTTGATAGATAGAGCAGTGGGAGGAACAGCAGGGGTAACGTTAGGCCTGCTATCAGTCCCCCTATTGCCGCAGCAATCACCGCTATCGTGATCATTAGGCCCCTAATCCCCCCTTTGCTCTAATCGTCTCCAAAAGGTCCGAAGGACCCAAATCGAACGTGGGAACTATCCCGTTCAGTTTTTTTACAAGCTCTTCTCGCTCCTTATACCTCTTGTAGAGCCATATAATCGTATCCCTGTCCAGTCGCTCTGCATCATAAAACAAGATTGGGTTGGGAGTCAAGAGCAGGATTTCGTACACCTTCCGCAATTCTAATAGGACCTTTATCAGCTCGCTTGTATTTGCAGTGATGTCTGCAATGAAGATTACAAAAGCTGTAGAGGGTAAGGCGCTTATCGCCTCTACCAGGCTGGTGGCCGAACTCTTTCTCCCCTTTATCGCCGGCAGTATCTTCCTGATAAACTCTCTACTTTCTTCTTTTAATCGTAAACTCGTCTCTGGTACCGGTGCCTTCAGGCCCATTAACGTTGTTGGTATCGCGCCTATCTTCAGTGATGACGCTATCTTCTCCACGTGCTCTACACCTTTTGTTCTCGCAGCTTCTACCCGCTTAACCCCGTAATCATCATATACTAGTAGCCCCAACCTGCTTTTTCTTAACGCATATGCGAATTGAAGCGTCAGAGTGGTTGCAAAATCTATCTTCGAACTCTTTATCCCCTTCCTCATCTCCTTCCCGGCATCTAAAACGATATAAACATCACGCTCTCGCTCCTTCAAGAAATCCTTGACTATCAACTCCCCGAGCCGAGTCGTCGCCTTCCAGTCGATATGCCGCTGCTCATCGCCGGGCTGAAACTTCCGCAGAGAATCTAATTCCAGTGACTGTAACCCGAAGAAGGCTTGATATGCTTCGGTGAACTTGAGCGTTTCTCCTGCTTTACTATCCGCTCTTATCTTGTCCAGGCTCGGATACACGTCCACCTCTTTCTCTGATCCCGAAGCAGGCATAAAATCCTCGTAGTATAATTCTCGTAATTCGTTTACCCGTATTATAGGGTCCTTTATGGTAAATATTCCCCTCACCGGCGTGATACTATACTCAACCTCCTTCTCCTCATGACCATTCAGAAACAGCGAAGGTGTCTCCGCTTTAAAGCTCGGGGGTAACTGCTCAAAAACGTCTAGCTCCACGCTCTTTGTGCAGAGATTCTTCAGCCTCAACTTCGTTTTTACACGCTCTCCATCCTTCAACTTCCTCCCTATCTCACGTTCCGATTCCAGCTCAGGAGAAAACTCGACACGAAGATATATTAAATAATATAAGATTAGTGAACCAAGTAAAGCGGGAAAGATATTTCTGAAGAGGTATCCCTGGACAAAGAGCAGGAAGACTAGGAGCAACAAGACATCTTCTCGCTTCATTTTCGGCTACTTCGGACCCTCTACATCATCCAAAAT
>QBUN01000097.1 GCA_013180565.1 Candidatus Methanophaga sp. GoMg3.2
TGCTCGGAATGGTGGAAGATAAAGAGATAACATTGGTCCGGAAGGAGACGTCACCGCCAAGTCCAAAAAGAGGGAGTTACGTGCTTGCTAAAATAGGGGAACAACTTGTAACAATTGGACGAGGTCTTGCAGAGAAAGTTCGAGTGGAATAGAAAAAAGAAGCCGCGAAGACGAAACGGCGAATGAATGAGATAGAGTAAGGAGTATAAAATAAAAATGGTGGAGAAGCAGTTGAGTGATATGAGGGTCGGCGAAAAGGGTAAAACCGCCCGTATAGAAGGGAGTGGTGCTTTACGACGGAGGATAATGGACATGGGTATCGTGAGGGGTGCGGAAATAGAGATGGTAAGAGATGCCCCGCTTGGCGATCCTGTTGAGTTCCTTTTGAAAGGATATAACCTGACGTTACGGCGAGAGGAGGCGAAGACTATATGGTTAGAGGTAGAAGATTAAGAAGTTGGGGTAGAATTACTGGTGGTGAATTAATTGAACATCTCGACAAGGATATAGCGCATGTTCATAAGGATATAGAGCACGTAATCAAATCACATACCGAACCAGAAGGTAGTGAAGTCCGAGAGCACCTGGAAGAAGTGGACGCGCATCTGCACGATTTGATGGCGCATAGCAAGGAATTGAAGGCTGCTATACCATTAGCGCTTCTTTCCGTAGGAGAAGAAGGCGAGATAGTAGGGATGAGGGGCGGAAGAGGGATGGTGCAGCGTCTCTCGGAGATGGGTTTCACTAATTCAACAAGAGTAAAAGTTCTGTCGTCATCTTCACCAGGACCTGTGCTTGTAGGAGTGCGAGATGCACGAGTTGCACTTGGTAGGGGCATTGCAATGAAGATAATGGTAAACATCGGGGGTAAAAGGTAAAGATGTTAACAGTAGCATTGATAGGGAATCCAAATGTGGGCAAGACCGAGATCTTCAACTGGCTTACCGGACTGAAACAGCACGTGGGTAACTGGCCCGGTGTGACGGTGGAGAAGAAGACCGGTAAATGCACGTATGATGGCGAAGAGATGGAGATTGTTGATTTGCCCGGCACGTACAGTCTTACTGCTAATGCCCTTGATGAATTAGTAGCACGGGACTATATAGTAGAGGGGAAGCCGGATGTGGTGGTTGATATTGTGAATGGTACGAGTCTGGAGCGGAATCTATATCTAACACTTCTTCTATTGGAGTTGGAAGCGAACGTCGTGGTCGCGTTGAACCAGTGGGACATAGTAAAAGAGAGAGGGACCGAGATAGAGTTGGATAAACTGTCTGAATTTCTTGGTGTTCCCGTAGTACCAACAGTTGCAACCACAGGCGAAGGCCTGGAAGAGTTGAAAGAGGTTGTACTGAGAGCGGCGAAGAACAAAGAAAGGAGACGAAAAGTAGAGATGGGTTATGGCGAAGACATTGAATCGTTGATAAAAAAGGTAGAGAATGAGATTAGCAAGGATGAGAGGTTGTCGAAAAAGTATCCTCCTAGATGGCTTGCGATAAAAACGTTAGAGAAAGATGAGAAAGTATTGGAACTGATAGAGAATAGCCAATATAGAGACGAGATAATGGGGGTAGCGAAATAGAATGAGTGAAGTTTTTGGTGAAGATCCGGAAGTGATACTTGCAGAGAGGCGATACGATGCGATAGCGAAAATAATGGAATCCGCAGTGAGGAAGAAGGAGAGCAAATGGACGTTCACAGATATGCTTGACCATGTATTCTTGCACAAAGCGCTTGGAATCCCGATTTTCTTGGCCTTGCTATGGGCCGTTTTTCAGTTCACATTCGCGTTTTCAGAGCCGTTCATGGTAATGGTAGGGATGTTCTTTGGCTGGCTTGGCGGTTTGGCCACGGAGGGGATAGCGAACCCGCAACTCGCATCATTCGTAGCTGATGGTATCTGCGGTGGACTTGGATCAGTGTTAGTATTTGTACCGCCGATTTTTATGCTGTTCCTTGCACTCGCTATATTAGAGGACAGTGGCTACCTGTCAAGGGCGGCGTTTGTGATGGACCGAGTAATGTATAAGTTGGGTCTGCACGGGCGATCGTTCATACCGATGATAAGCGGGTTTGGCTGTAATATTCCCGCGATCATGGCGACTCGAAGCATAGAGAATGAGAAGGACAGGATGATTACTATACTGGTGAACCCACTAATCAGTTGTGGTGCAAGGCTACCGGTATATGTGCTCGTAGGAGGTGCGCTGTTTGGTGCTGCCGCAGGGAGTGCCGTATTTGCCATGTACGTGCTTGGTATCGCGCTAGCAATATTAATGGCACTGATATTCCGAAGGACGCTATTCAAAGGAAAACCAGCACCTTTTGTGCTCGAATTGCCGCGTTACATGATGCCGAAGGCGAAGACCGCGCTTCTGCACATGTGGGAGCGAGGAAAAGAGTTCTTGAAAAGAGCAGGGACGATCATATTCGTGGTAGTAATACTGCTCTGGTTCCTTTCAGTATATCCATGGGCAGCAACAAATGGCGGCGAGATTATAGAGAACTCTTATGTGGCAGGACTTGGTAAGACAATCCAACCGATATTCGCACCTTTTGGCTGGGACTGGACGACAACCGTTGCGATTATATTCGGATTCTTAGCAAAAGAGGTAGTAGTAGCAACGTATGGTTTGTTGCTGGGAGTAGGAGAAGAATCAGTGGGCGATGCACTCGTGAGTA
>QBUN01000096.1 GCA_013180565.1 Candidatus Methanophaga sp. GoMg3.2
GAGATTGAGAGCGATATAAAAGAGGTTATCGGGGAGATTCAAGAATTATTTGGAGAGGAGTAGTAGAATGGATGATAAAGATTTTGAACTTATCCTGAAAACAGGCGAAAGTTTCTTTGTGGAATTTAAAGAGGACGTTGATAAAAACCTTGCAAAAGAGATGGTTGCCTTTTCCAATTCTCAAGGCGGTAGAATTTTTATTGGAGTAACAGACAGCGGCGAAATAAAAGGAATAAAAGTCACAAATAAACTTAAATCCCAAATATTTGATATTGCACGAAATTGCGAGCCACCTATTGAAATCAAGCTATCTGCATATAAAAACAGGATATTAGTTCTTGAAGTGCCAGAGGGCAACAAAAAGCCTTATTCGTGTTCACAAGGTTTCTTTATAAGAAATGGTCCAAATTCACAGAAACTTTCAAGAGATGAGATTCTCTCTTTTGCTTATACCGAGGGGAGATTAACATTTGACGAGCAGATAAATGAAGACTTTATCTATCCAGATGATTTTGATAAGCAAAAATTTAGTGATTATCTGAAAGAAGCGAAATTAACAGATATTACTGATGATGAATCGCTGCTTACCAATCTTGGTATTGCTAAGAAGGTAAAAAACAAAATTTTGCTGAATAATGTAGGAATATTATTTTTTGCCAAAAATCCCGCGAAATTCTTTATGACCTCAAAAGTTGTTTGTGTGGAGTATCAAACAAATGACAAGGTAAATATTTTAGATAGAAAAATATACGACGACGGGATTTTGGAAAACATAAAGCAGGCAATCAACTTTGTAAAAAGAAGGATAAAGATAGAGTTTGAAATAAAAACGGCAAGGAGAAAGGAAATACCGCAGTATCCTGAAGAAGCATATAGAGAAGTAATAGTAAATGCAATAATGCACAGAGATTATTTTGATAAATCCTCTGATATTATGATAGAAGTTTATAGGAATAAAATAGTTGTTTTTAATCCCGGCGGACTTGTTAAATGGTTAAAACCAGAAGAGTTTGGCACAATAAGTAAAACAAGAAACCCTATTATCGCATCACTTTTAGCAAGAACCATTTTTGTTGAAAAGCTGGGGACAGGAATTAACAGGATAAGAAAGGCAATGGAATCATCAAATTTGCCGGCTCCAGAATTTAAATTCTATGAACATTCGTTCTATGTGAATTTGTTTGATGAAACAATGATTAAAGGTGCTGGGGCGGAATCTCAAGAAACTGTGGAGAAAACTGTGGAGAAAACTGTGGAGAAAATTCTTACAGCAATAAAAAATAATCCCGGCATTACACAAAAGGAACTATCAATTATCACAGGTCTTACCAGACGAGGAGTTGAATGGAATTTAGCTAATCTTAAAGAGAAAGGCATTATTAAAAGAGTTGGACCTGCCCGAGGCGGGCATTGGGAAGTGATAGAATGAAACTCAAACCCTACCCAAAATACAAAGATTCCGGGATAAAATGGATTGGTAAGATTCCGGAGGGGTGGAGAATAAGGAAAATAAAATATACCAGTACAATTACAATGGGGCAGTCTCCGAATGCTGCTTTAATAAATAATGAAGCTAAAGGAATTCCTTTTTTTCAAGGTAAAGCGGACTTCTGTGAATTGTATCCAGAGCCAAAATCTTGGATAGAACAACATATAAAAATAGCGCGAAGAAATGATATTTTAATCACTGTTAGAGCACCTGTTGGAGCATTAAATATTTCTAATCAAACTTGTTGTATTGGGAGAGGATTAGCAGCAATAAGATTTTATAATTATAAATATTTGTACTATAATTTACATATCGTTGAAGAACCGTTAAATGCCATTTCTTCTGGAAGCACATTTGAAGCAATAGCCTTTGATGACTTAAAATCAATGATTATACCATTAAGTGAAAATGTAGAACAACAAACCACCATCGCATCCTTTCTGGACAAAAAAACCGCCAAGATTGATACCCTGATTGAAAAAGATAAAAAATTAATTGAGCTTCTAAAAGAAAAGCGAACCGCTCTGATAAATCATGTTGTAACAAAAGGTCTTGACCCGAATGTAAAATTAAAGGATTCCGGGATAAAAGGGATTGGTAAGATTCCAGAACACTGGGAATTGAAACGATTGAAATATGTAGCATCTTTGAAAAGTGGTAGTGGAATAACATCTAATGAAATTAAGGAAAGTGGAGAATATCCAGTATTTGGAGGGAATGGTTTAAGAGGTTATTTCTCTTCATATACACATGATGGCAAGTATGTTCTTATTGGAAGGCAAGGTGCCCTTTGTGGAAATATTAATTATGCTTCGGGAAAGTTTTGGGCTTCGGAACATGCTGTAGTAGCAACATTACTTTCAGATTATAAGTTATTTTGGTTTGGTGAGTTGCTTAGAACTATGAATTTAAATCAATATTCACAATCAGCGGCACAACCCGGCCTTGCTGTTGATAATATAAATAATCTTGATATTCCTGTTCCATCAAATAAGGAACAAACTCTAATATCCATATACCTAGACCGCCACATTACCCTAATCGACAAAACCATTAAAAAGATAGAAAAGAACATAGAATTATTGGAAGAATATAAAAAATCATTAATACATCATGTTGTTACATGGAAAGGTTCACACCATCGTATACCTTTTCATTTTAAATATGGATGGTTCACAC
>QBUN01000095.1 GCA_013180565.1 Candidatus Methanophaga sp. GoMg3.2
TATAGCGGTATTTGAGATTTCGCTTGGATTAACAGGAATAGGCGATGTGGGCGTGATAACGAGCTTGAAAGGCGATTATAGAATCGCGGGCGGTACAGAAGATGCATCTGCGGTAAAATTGGCGTCAATAAATAATCTTGATGCTAAAAGTATCATTGTCCATCCGTTAGATGTGAACGTGGGTGGGAATACATATGGCGATGAGGATGCTAACCTGTGGCTAGCGGGAAATAATGTCCATTTTAATCGGCTGAAGACCCTAAACGGCGATTATATCGATGGCAAACTTGCCTTTAGCGCTTTTGACTCTTTTTTTGAGACGGAGCATTACAGGAATTGCCTGGGTGCGGCGTTTTGCGCTGTTTTGAGTCTCGGCGTACCACCGGATGTGGTCAACACTAATATTTCGACGGTCGAGGGCAGGATGAAACTGGGCAGTCTAAAAGGGCGGTTTCTGATTGATAATTCCAATTCCGGCACAAAGTTGAAGTTCCTTGATGTGATAATTGAGCAGGCAAGGCAGCTATCAGGGAAGATGATTTTGATTCTTGGTGTGGAGTCGCAATATGTGTGTGAAGGCGTAGACGTTGATGAACTGAAAGAGGTGGTTGATAATAACGCATCTGAGTTCGTTGAAGTGATTATCGTGGGTGATGAGTTCAAGGGCAAAATAGACGGTAAGAACGTGTCCTTCTCGGATGGGTTGGATGCGGCTCTGGAGAAGGCAGTTAGCGATTCTAAAGAGGGTTTTGTGATTATTTCTAATGTGAAGACGTGGCGGTGAATGAAGTGTTTAATTTCATGAACTACCGGCACAGTCTAAAAATACTATAATTTCTATTGCTTGTTTTGTGATTGTTGGAGTGCCACCTACACCCTTAACTCTTCCCGTGTTCTTAGCCAGCTTTCTTTAAAGTCTTCCCTATTTATAGCATCGCCTCTTAGCAGTCTGACCTTATACTTAATAGCTAGTAGTTGTGAGAGCGTAAAGAAGAAGCCATTATGAAATCGGTCTCCTTTACCGCTGGCGTATGCCTCGCATTTCATTAGTTGCTCCACAATCTCGGTTACATCTTCGCTTTCTTCTTCTAATATGTCCAGTACAAGATAGAAACAATAATCGCGGCAGTCTGCTAATAATGTTGCCTTCTCCTGATTTATCTTTCCCGATCTGCTAATCTCTGCGAAAATATCTCGTTGCAAGCTTACAATATGCTTTGCCAGTTCAACAAGGTTTACTTTTTCCATACTCTGTATACTGTCTTTTAAAATCAACAATCCTATCTTTTAACCATTTACCCGAATCCGCCCCTTTTATCGCTTCTATGTATCCCGCCAGGCAATTTTCACAAACCAGAAACTCTCTAAAGGGTTCGCAATCCCAAATTTTTTCTAGCCATTTCGCCTCTTCATCGGTCAAATCTTCCGGGTAATACCAAGTCTTATCTATCGTCTTGCCACATACTGAGCACAACAACGCTTCTTTCCAGCCTTCAAAGTCATTTAATTTTACAAAGACCCAGTTCATCCTGACATATCCTCCAGCTTTATTGTTATTTTTTGCTCATTTAAAACCCCTTCCTCACTGCTCAGTTTTCATTTGCATTTTATCTTCATTTTGTTGCCCACCAATATCTATTTATATTCCAATAGCCTTGTAATACATAGGAGTAAAAAATGGAGAGCCTGTTTACTGCCGTCTTTCAAAAGACGGATAAATGGTGGATAGCCTTTGTTGAGGAGTTGCCAGGTGCAAATGCGCAAGGAGAAACAATTGATGAAGCACGTGAAAATCTCAAGGAGGCTGTTGAACTGATATTGAACAGGGACGAGATGCTGACGGAAGAGGATATGAAAGACATTTTGAACGCTATGGATGAAAGAGAGAAGGGGCATTATTACAAGTTAGAAGAAGTGTTTGGAACTGCTGCATTATAAAGCATTTTGCAAATCTTTTTAAATGGGAAACCCCAAATCTAAATACAAAGGAGGTTTTGTATGTTCGAACGTATCTCGATAGATCCGAAAGTGTGTCACGGAGAAGCGTGCATCAAAGGGACTCGTATTCCTGTACACCTGATTGTTGGCATGTTAGCTAACGGGGACTCAATGGACGAACTCCTCGAAGATTATCCCTCGTTAGAACGTGAGGATATTCTCGCTTGCTTGGATTACGCTGCGGCCCTTACCAAGGAGCAGGTTACGCCCCTTGAAGTAGTAGCAAGAGGAAAAAAATGAAAATCTTAGTGGACGAGAATATTCCCCTGACGACAGTGCGAGCGTTGCGTGTGCAGGGTCACGATGTGTTAGACATTCGAGGAACAACAGATGAAGGAATACCCGATTACGCTCTCTGGAATATGGCTCAGCGGGAGGAACGGTTGCTAATCACAACGGACAAAGGATTTGTACACAATCGTGAACAAGAACATCATGGCATCTTGATTATCCGCCTTCGGCAGCCAAATAGGCGAAAAATTGACGAGCGAGTTATGCAAGCTATTGCTCAATTTATGGCCGCTGAATGGCTTGGACTGCTGGTCGTGATGCGAGACAGTGCTCAAAGCATATGGCGAGTGAGTAAAGACGAAAACAAAAAGGATGAGTTTAGTCAAGGTTTTTACCGAAGGTAAAAAAGTTGTTGGTAAAGCTTTTGTTTTAAGAAA
>QBUN01000094.1 GCA_013180565.1 Candidatus Methanophaga sp. GoMg3.2
GATATGGGGGCGGTTTGCGTATGCTAAAAAATCCAAGCCTATCTTGACGGCATGGCAAATCAGTGATGTGTAAAGAGTATTCACAGTCACGCATTACGCATCACGCTACCCATCACGCATTACCCATCACGCATCACCCAAAAGAACGAATTTTACTTACCGCTCTCTCCATCTGTGGTTAAGCGTCCGATAACCAAACCCGTTGAAAAACACCCTACAAATTGCAAAACCTGCAAGACCGACCAAAATAACAGCACCCA
Organism: Candidatus Methanophaga sp. GoMg3.2; assembly: GCA_013180565.1. Next base: position 261 of record QBUN01000094.1, read on the forward strand.
TAATCTCAGACGCAAATGCATAAGACAGCGCGGGCACGTATGATTTGGTAAACGCAAGCAGAAAATATTCGTACCAGTTTTCACCTATTACTGTCCCTTTTGGAAATCCGAGTCCGTATAATGGATAAAAAAAAGTTGCAGAGTTTTCCCACATCCGATCCTCTATCAGGTGCATAAAGGCACCGAAGGAGAGGCAAAAGACTGCATCGCGATGATCTTTGAGGAAGAATCCAAGCATTAGCAATATCAAAACGAAGAGCAGCGTATGCCCTAATAGCCGTCCGTTTGCTACCGATTCGCCAAGTAGAATACGACCTATTGGCTTGTCTATCAGGTCTGGAAGAATCGCTCCAATCGCAACGAACAAATAGTTGATCCTCTTCAGTCTTATCCCAATCCGTGGAAGAACGAACTGAAATAATACGAATGCAATGCCAAGGGTAATCCCTATGTGTCCAAATACGAACATGGTTTAGTTTAAAGATATGTTATCTTTATATGATAAATATAGATTTATACCTGAACCAAAGATAAGATTATAGGTGATAAAAACAATAGAAATAATGAATGAAAAACAAAAAAGGTCACATCAAACTTTTTTGCAAGCAAAAACCTTTACTAAAAAACACTTTTCTTTATAAAAGTTTCAAACCGGTGCTAAAGAAATAAAATGAAAGATAAAATCGTCTGCATCGTTGGATTAGGGTATGTGGGTCTCCCCTTAGCTGAGGCGTTCTCAAAGCATTTGAAGACAATCGGATTCGATATAGACGAAGAAAAGACGAGAAATTTAGGTAACAACAAAAACAACAAAGGATAAAACATAGAATTCACTGCAGACCCATCTAAGATAAAACAAGCAGATTTTGTTATTATTGCTGTGCCCACACCCGTAACGAAATCAAAGGAGCCGAATTTATCTTACGTCAAATCCGCGGCTGAAACTGTCGGTAACAATCTAAAGCGAGGTGTCACAGTGGTATTGGAATCTACCGTTTATCCTGGCGTTACAGAAGAAGTTGTTGCACCAATTTTAGAACGTGAATCAAAGACGAAGTGCGGCATTGACTTCTACATTGGTTATTCCCCGGAACGGATAAATCCCGGCGATGACGCGCATGATTTAACAAAGATAACGAAAATAGTTGCAGGTATGGACAAACTTTTTTGCAAGCAAAAACCTTTACTAAAAATGCTTCGCAGCTTCGCAGAAAAACCAGTTTCTTTGGTCAAGCTTTCTTTCTGAAAGAAAGGTTGTTGGTAACGCTTTTAAAACTTTTTAAAAGAAAGGTTTGTTATATCCCGTTACTCAGCAAGGAGGAGATAGATGGGTTTGGTGTTAATTTGTTTTATAAGTGAGTTTATATTTATTATGAAATGCTATAATGAAAACTTTAACGAAGATGTCGCTAAAGGGACTTTGAACAGCATTTTAAAACTTAAACAAGCAGGCTTAAAGGAGGTGAAGGAAGATGGCTGAATATACGATTATTATTGAGAGAGCAGAAGGTAATTACTCTGCTTACTGCCCCGACTTACCAGGTTGTATTGCTACGGGTTCCACCATAGAGAAAACGACTCAAAGGATGAAAGAGGCCATAAAATTCCACCTTGAAGGATTAAAGGATGGCGAAATAGCTATTCCTGAGCCATCCACTAAAGCTGTATCCATCGAGGTGACAGCATAGTTGTTTTGAAGTATGACCCGTTACTCAGTAAGGAGGAGAGGAGGGGATTTGGTGTGAACGCTTTAAACGAACTGAACGTGAAAGTGGATTGTGTTATTGTGGCTGTAGCGCATGATGAATTTAAGATGATGGAGTTGGATGAGATAAAGAAATTCATGAACGATACGCCAATAATAGTGGATGTTAGGGGTATGCTTAATGAAGAAGAAGCAAGAAGGAAAGGATTTTATTATAGGAGGTTGTGATGCTTAAAAATAAAGCGTTTACGGAAAGAACAACTTTTCTCGAAGAGAACTTTCTTAGCACAGGTTCTTTCTTTAGAAAGAAAGTGTATTGATGTAAGGGGTATGTTCGATGGAGAAGAAGCAAAGAAAAATGATTTTTATTATAAGAGTCTTTAATAAAGGTGGGAGAAAATGAAGAAAGCATTAATCACCGGCATAAGCGGACAAGATGGCGCATACTTAGCAAAGTTCCTTTTAGACAAAAGCTACGAAGTATTTGGCACCTACCTCAGACTCTCAATGCCAAACTTCTGGCGATTGCAATATTTAGACATTTAGCAGCACAGAGTTTTGTATGTGCTTCCTTTGAACAGCCTATTGGCACTGGAGAAGTAACAGGTTTAGGCGTAACGAGGATTTTAGAAGCTAGGATAGGGAGAAGGAAAAACGGGAAACCGAATTTGATGAGTTTTTTTTCGCCAGAAACGGG
>QBUN01000093.1 GCA_013180565.1 Candidatus Methanophaga sp. GoMg3.2
ATGGTCTGTGTTAATCTGTGGTGGTGAAAATGAAAATAGCATCAATAGTAGGCGCGAGACCGAACTTCATCAAGTGCGCACCCTTGTCGCGGGAATTAAGAAAAGAATTTGACGAAGTTATTATTTGATCCACACCGGGCAGCATTACGATTACGAAATGAACAAAATATTTTTCGATGAATTAAAAATACCAGAACCGGATTATCACTTAGGCTCCGGCACACACGGCGAACAAACAGGTGAGATGCTGAAAAGAACAGAAGAAGTTTTAATAGAACAAAAACCTGACTTGGTTCTGGTTTTTGGCGATACGAACACCACTTTAGCAGGTGCATTAGCTGCTTCTAAACTACATATCAAGCTTGGGCATGTAGAAGCGGGCTTGAGAAGTTATGATAAGAAAATGCCTGATGAGACTAACAGAGTATTAACAGATCATTGTTCTGATTTGCTGTTTTGTCCAACTGAAACTGCCGTTGAGAATTTGAATTTTTTTTTTGTCAACAAGAGTAAGTGGAGAAATGGTGCGGATATTGAAGATACCGGAAGACGTTATGGAATAGACTTTTGATAATGAGCCTGACGTATAAGGAGAACGTGCCGGATACGAAGTTATGAATGCCCATGCCAAAGCTAATATTTAGCCATTACGCATCACGAATTACGCATTACGCATCACACATATTTATTCTTTTCAATCATGAGTCACATCTCGCGGTGTTTTAACTTTTCAACTCATTCGTTCATTTCCTTTAATTCCCACATTTTGACATCAACGCCTTAACGAGACCAATAACTTCAATCAAGTTTACTTTGTCACATTCCCTAACGCCTTCTGGAGTGTGCGAATGAAAAGGAAAATTTTCCACCTCGCTAAAATAGTCCCGAATCATGTTATGTCATATTTGTATCTCTTCGATGAGCTTTAGCTTTTTTTTTCACGTGTTCATAAGCTCTGTAAGCGAACAGAAAATCAAACCAGTTTGCATCGTCACCTAAATCCCCGGATTCAAACTTTTGGATAAATTCTTCGCTTGACATTTTGTAGTTCCTCTCAAAAGTCTCCAAATCCGCCTTATATTCGTCTAAACTCATTTTCAATATATTCTCTTCAATTGCTAAACCGGACTTGACGATATCCACCGCCTCTTCATGTATCTTTATCGTCGTCATCTCCATTTATCTTTACCTATTAATTTCATTTGTCATCTCACATATAAACTTTATCTCCTCCTTCTTAAACCCACAGCATAAGGTGAATTATTTCCCCTTCTTGTTGTCATGCTAATTCCTCCATTGCTTTTTTTAAGAAGCGCCGCCGCCACATCAATATCCTCTTCTTTTAGCATATAATACATAGGTAGTGCTAAAGACCTATTAAATATATCTAATGAATTTGGACATTTATCATTGGAATTATACATGGGCTGAATGTGGTGTTTTTCATCCCCAATACTTTTAAAGAGCACGTTTCCCAGCGAAAATCGCTTCTCTTTTTTCTTCATTTGCGGTTCAAAAAATCTTTAACCATTTGCAAACACGCACCTGAATTGAAATAAATCTCTACATTCTCATCTCCCAACGCATCAAGAACTCTCTTAACATCGAAGTCACTATCCTTTGTCAAGAACAATACCTTACTTTCACCATCAAGCGTTTTTCCAACGAGTTTAACGAATGAAAATACAAGTGCATCCTCAAATACTAATCCGTAGTCTGGATCCTTTGAAATGTAATACGACATCTCAAGCTGTAAAGGAAGACTTTCTGAAAAGAATAGCATCAAATCACTTAAAATTTCTATCTCTTTCGTTGGCGCCTCTCTCAGCTTATTTATAAGCACCTCCAAATCCTCTACATCCTCTCTCAATCTTTTATATAGTTCTTCAAATCCCTTATACCTCTCTAAATCCTTACTCTTTTTCTTAATCTCCTGTTGAAGGCTCGTCCATGCATTTACTTCTTCTTTCGTTATCAATTTGAATTCCACTTTGCATATATGAGGGACAACTATCAAGAACTCTGGATGGTCCGGAACGATTTCCTCAATTAAGTGAGTTACACTATCATCGCGTGCCCATGCATGGTCTGCGAGGATGTTTGTGTCAATGACCAATGTTAAAGCTGGGATAATTCCCTCTCGATTCTTTCTAATCTCTTCTCTAATGGTTCTGAGAGTTTTATCCATGATAATGCACCTGTGCTCTCTTTTGCCAACCTTTTGAGTTCTTCACGGCGTGGCTTATTTTCTTCCTCTTTCATTATATCTTATATCCCTCCTATTTGTTAGACAGTATGTATTATATGGTTTTACAAATATAATATACCTTTCTTTCATTTCAATTCCCTTACCGCTCTTTTTATTCGCTCTAAGAACTTCTCTGCATCTTCAACAATAGCTTCGGCTTCTTCTTCACCAATATTCTTTTCGATGTCATAATCCGCTACTTCTCTTCTATCCTTTGCATGGCTCAAAGCACGACCATAAACATCCTCTACAAACCCTTTCTTCACGAATTCAATATACCTTTTATGCAATCTTTACGCCCTCCCTCATCACATTTTTTATAAAGGGATTTTCTGCTTTTAAATCCTCTAAGCCGAGAACTTTTACCGAAATATATTCTTCCTCATCTAGTAATACATCAAATGCCAATCCGG
>QBUN01000394.1 GCA_013180565.1 Candidatus Methanophaga sp. GoMg3.2
CTGTGAGACAGCTTGACTCGAGGGTTACTGCCTCTCGACCTCTTGATTTCTTTGCTTATGGTATTGGGAGAACGGAAGGGAAGGCGTTTTCAACGCAGTGGGACGTATTAGAATATTTGCATATGATAGGATTTAAAGTAAGCCCGTTGATAAGGCGGTTTAAGGAGTTCAAGGACGTGATTAAATATCATGATGAAGTGAAGGAGAAACGAGATGAGCTGGATTATGAGATTGATGGTATAGTCGTGAAGGTAAATGGGATAGAGCAGCAAGAAAGATTGGGGCTCATTTCGCGTAGTCCACGGTGGGCGATTGCGTACAAGTTTCCTGCGAGGGAAGAGTTTACAACTGTGAATGACATTGTGGTGCAGGTGGGGCGGACAGGAGCTTTAACGCCTGTTGCGATATTAGAGCCTGTGCAGATAAGTGGTGTGACTGTAAGTAGGGCGACATTGCATAACGAAAATGAGTTGAGAAGGAAGGATGTCCGGATAGGTGATACTGTGGTGGTGGAAAGGGCCGGCGATGTTATACCGGAAGTTGTGAGCGTGATAAAATCGAAGCGGACTGGCGCGGAGAAAGAATTTAGGATGCCTGATAGGTGCCCGATCTGCGGCGCGGACGTGTTGAAAGATGGTCCGATTGTGCGGTGTATTGGTGTTTCGTGCAGTGCACAGTTGAAGGAGTGGATAACGCATTTCGCTTCGCTCCGTGCAATGAACATAGATGGGTTTGGTGAGAAAGTGATAGAGCAGTTATGTGATAGGGATATGATTTTGGATGCTGCTGATTTGTTCTTCTTAACAAAAAAGGAGCTATTGAAGTTGGATAGGATGGGCGACAAATCGGCGCGGAACATATTGAATGCACTGGAAAAGAGCAAGCATACTACTCTCTCTCGGCTCATATATGCTCTGGGAATAAGGCATGTGGGGGAGCATACTGCATCTCTGCTCGCCGATAATTTCAGTGATATAGCGGCATTGCGGAATGCCAGTTATGATGATCTGGTAAGCATACCAGAGGTAGGACCGAAAGTAGCAAAAAGCGTTATTTTGTTCTTCGAGCAGGGCAGCACGAAGGATTTGTTAGTGAAGTTGGAGCGGGCTGGGGTATGGTATGAAAAGAAAGAGTCTGCGGCAGAAGCGAAATTGGAAGGGCAGACGTTCGTGTTTACCGGTCGAATATCTATGCCGCGAGAGGAGGCGAATAGCTTAGTGGAGCAATTAGGCGGTAAAGTGGCCTCGAGCGTGTCTAAGAAGACGGATTATGTGGTGGCCGGCGAGGAAGCAGGGTCTAAGCTGGAGAAGGCGGAGAAGCGTGGCGTGAAGATAATAGATGAAGCGGAGTTTATGGAAATAATAAGGGAGGGCTGATTTTGATTACCCCCCCCCCCTGAAATGTCTAAACTATCAATGCTAAATGAGAAGATGGTAAGAGGAAGGTATACAGCGGTTATGTATATCCTTCCTGTTTAAGCTTTTTGTGTAGAAAGAATGGATTTATTTTAGAGATAGCAATTAATCGGTTAGAGATGAAGAAATGATTGCACAAAAACAAATAGAAAAGATACTTAAGATAATAGTGGATAAGTACAAACCAGACAAGGTTATTCTTTTTGGTTCTTATGCCTATGGCCACCCTAGCAAAGATAGTGATTTAGACTTGTTAGTTGTAAAAGATAGCAATTTACCGCGATACAAGAGGGCAAGGGAGATTAGAAAGCATCTTTGGGGAATTACTGATATTCCAAAAAACATTATTGTTTATACACAGAAGGAAATTGACGATTGGGTAGAAGTGAAAGAGGCGTTTATCACAAATATAGTGGAAAAGGGAAAGATATTATATGAAAACAAAAAGAGAATTAATAGATAGTTGGATTGCTAAAGCAGAATTCGTTTTAAATAAAATTACAGTCACTAAAGATTAAAAACGATCACTAAAAAATGAAAACAATAAAACAAGTTTTTGATGAGTTTCTGGAGGAACAGCAGGTCCGATTGAAGCCACGTACCTATGGCGGCTATGAGGACGCAATATATCTCTTTGAGCAATGCTTGAACAGTTATGCTTACCAATATTTAGACGATAAGGACAGCAAACTCTTTGATAAGCTCTATAATGAGAAAAATAAAGAGTTCTGTGAGTTATTTGGGCCTGATAAAATTGGATCCTCGGAAATTGGTGAATTCCTCGATTATTTCATGATCAGAAAGGTGATGGGTAGTGAAGAGCTCATGAAAACGGTCGGTAGGGTCATGCGGAAATTTGTTAAATGGATGAATGAAAAGGGATACATGAATGAGGGAGAATACGATAATTCAGCGGAGATAGTTGATGAACTCAAGGATGAACTCCCGAAGGTGGTGGAACTATCCAGTTTGATATATGAATATATTGAGGATAATCCACCAGAAGATTTCAGTGAAAGTGTGGATGGGTATTTCAGGGTAATAAAGATCGAACCGCGTAAATTGTGGCTTGAGGATTACATAGCATGTGGAGGAACGCTAGGACCTGTTTCAGTTTCTACGGAGATAAGCTCAATGTGCAAAGAAGGATGGGTAATTTATCTTGAGCTAGGTAAAACTAGTAAAGGTTGGCAAATGTTGGTAAGTGGAACTGTTTATCCAAAATAAGATGGCTACTGAAGATTGGGAAGAAGCCGCCAGATGCTTCTATAACCAAGATTGGAAGCGCCTCATAGAAATTAACGAGGCTAAACTGAAAGACGATCCGAACTCGGAGTTTTTGCTCTGGGAGACTGCGGACGCATACTTCAATCTTGGAGACTATAAAAGGGCACTAGAGATCGGAGAGAGGATTTATGAGTTGTATCCAGACAGCCCAAATGCTGAGGATATAATCGAGAGATCGAAAGCCATGCTAGAAAAAAATGTCAAACAAGAAATATTCTTATGAAATGTACTGGTCGGATAGCTTAGAGAACAGCAAAATCTGTCCTAAATGTGGGACCGTCTTGAAAAATGAATATCAAACATACTTAGTTGCTGTAGAGATCAGAAAAGAGTCAGATCAGTATGCTACGGGAAACGAAGGAGGATACTTCTGTCCAAAATGCCCTGTGGTGGTTTTAGATACAGATACTTTTGAAGGAGCAGTTAAAGTGGCCGTGGAAACCCATAATCAAAATGTAAGCTCATTTAAATCCGCAGTTTTAGGTATAGCTGATTACGATGCAATTCCAAAAGATAAAAGGGATAAAGAAATCGGGACGGAAGACAACCCACTACCACTAATATCTTTCAAAGATCGTTCAAAAAAGAACCCAGCCAATAACACAAATTCAGCCACTTCAAGGAAAATTGGTCGAAATGATCCATGTCCCTGTGGGTCGGGCAAAAAATATAAGAAATGTTGTGGCAGACAGGCTTAACAACTTCGCATATCTTCCATCCGGTTAACCACCGACAACCATGTATTTAATGCTGTTATAAGATAGTAATATTGTTGGGCAATTATCACTAACTGCATCCGTAAAAAGAAAGAGATGTTAGTTAAGTGTATTAGGGAGGAGATTAGATGTATCCTAAAGAGGAGCTTAGAGGTATTACAGGAGAGGCAAAATCCGCTTGGGTTAAGAAAGGGCTACTCTTAGTGATAAGTCTGCTCGAAAAGAATTTGGACTTACACAAGAGGAAATTCTTGAGGCCATTAACGATGGCAAGCTACAGTACCGCACTAATGTTATATTCGGAAATCCATATTTCAAGCTGGTTCGAAGTGAAGTAGAAGCATTTGTAGATGAAAAATACGGTAGCAACTACCTTAAGAACAAGAAAAACAAGAAAGAGTTGGCACAGGTCAACAAAGAATTGAAGCGGTTGAAAGCTCATGTGGTCTCTCTAGAACAAAGAAAAGCTGAACTGCTAGCTAGTCTTGATGAATGAATATGCCTAACAAAAGCAAATAGACGAAAAATGAGTTAGGGTTACAAGACGTTATTTTTGAAAAAGGGGGCTATAATGCCGAGATATACATGGGCGCTGCTGTAATGAAGGCGCGGGGGGTATACTAAACCTTGTAAGACCAATAAACATTTGGTCCACCGGCGAATATGAAAAAGGTTTTTAGGTTGAAAACGAATAAAATTTAAAAAGAAGAGGTATGCAACAGTATAAAAAACGCAGAGAGTAAAAATCATTATTAGCATTGGCCTAGCATCAATATTTTTGACGGCAGTTGGGATAGCAGGTATAGACATTCCGCTCTCGAGAATTATAATTTATGCCTTCGATCAAAACCCCGCGGGACTCGATGAAGGTAACGAATGGGTCACTATTCTCAACCCCAACAACAAAAGCGTAAACATAGGAAACTGGACTTTAGAAACCACTAATGGCTCAACAGTAAGTATATGGATAGCCGAAGGCACTACCCTTTACCCCGGAGCCTATATTACTTTTAGCCCTTCTTATCGCTGGATTGACAACAATAACGAATCAATAATCCTAAGAGATGCCGTTGGCGAAGTAGTAGATAGAACACCCGTTGTAAGCGATAACGAGTGCGATAATGAAGAAGCGAAAGAGTTTCTGAATGAAACGTGCATGTGGGAAGAGGTTAAGCTCGATGTAGATGATAAGAAGCAATATGACTCGTATTATAGGATACTGGCGGTTGTTTATGTTAATGAAACTAATCTAAATGAGAAAATGGTGCGAGAAGGATATGCAGAGGTTAAGTATACCGCCTTCTGAGTTTGATTCTCGCGAGTGGGGAAGATAAAGTTATAAGGGCTAATGTATATGTTACAATTACCTAATTGAGGCGGAGGGGAAATGTGATAGAAGGTTCAACTATAAGGGGGGGTATATACAAAGTAAACTTCGGAGATACCGAAGTTATCAGACATTGCTATGAATTTAGGAGGTGAGGGGAATGTCAACAATTAGTTCTTTGCTTAGCCAGATAAGACCGAGTCAATCAGAAGTAGAACAGGCATCTAAATCGCATAATTATGTTAGAAACATCTTGAAAAAGAAAGCGCAAGACGCTGAAATTCCACCTATTGTTGATGATTTTCTTACTGGTTCCTATAAAAGAGGGACAAAAATTACACCTTTAGATGATATTGACGTTTTTATTGTTTTAAATGGATCGGGTCTTAGACTTGAGGATTTAAATAGAATTCAAGTTGAAGATGATACTTTTTTTGTGAATTTCAAAGATGATTATGGCTGTTTAAGTTCCATCAAAATCTTAGAAGCGTTTAAAAGAGCTTTGTCTGATATTTATCCAGAGGTGAAAAGGGACGGACAAGCACTAAATATATGGTTATCCTCATACAATATGGGTTTAGACTTGGTTCCTTCTTTCACCGTGAAAGATGAGGATTATTATCTAATTCCTTCTGGTTATGGCAAAAATACGTGGCAAAAAGCGAATCCGAAAAAGGATGAGAAACTAATAAACGAGTTAGACAAGCATCATAATGGATTACTGAAGGATATTATTAGAGTGGTAAAATATTGGAACAAAAAGAAAAATAGAAATAGGTTAAGGTCTTATCATGTCGAAGCAATTGCAATGAATGTATTTCAATTACAATATCAAAATTCTATAACCTCGTACATTGAGGGTTTAAGAACGTATTTCCAAGACTTTGCAAAATATGTGAATTCTTGCCCGGATCCTACGGAGTTAGGGGAACCAATTACCAGCAACTTAGATAGGAATCAAATAAATCTTACTCAACAGGAAATTAGAAATGCTTTATTATGGATTTCGGAAGAATATTTGTTTAACTACTACATAGGTTAATGCTATGAGGGATAAGAAAGTGATTCAACAAGAAGCTGAAAATGTAGCTTATACATCGAAAGGTCTATTCAAGACGGCAGACTGGTTAAAAAATCAGTATAAAATTTGCATATTTGCATCTTTTTCTATTGGCCTTATTCTTCTGGGTTTTAATATTCCTGTCTCTCTTTCTAAGGCATTGGGAATTGTAAGTATAATGATTGGTATCATACTATTGATTGGAGAGAAAGAATTTAAGAAAAATGAACAATATTATGAATTAGCGAACAGGTATTTAGGCATATACAAGGATTTGCAGGAAATATACTACAAAGGAGAAAATTCTGAAAAATTGTCCAATCTACGTAAACAAATAAAGAAGCTTGATGAGAAAACATCTATTTATCCAATTTCCAAAGTTGGTAGATGGTGGAGTAGAAGGGTGATAAAATCAGAGATGAATTTAGATTGGATTTATGAAAATAAAGATGAATAATGCAACATCAGATAACAAAGCGTATCTGGCTACGGTGCCTCGCACCTCCGCCCAAATTTGCCCTATCGGGCAAATTTCAGATACGCTCAGAACGTTTAGATGTTTGAATTTTTTTCATTCTCATTCTTGGCGGCACCTTACAAAATTTCTCATGCCGCAGCTAACTTCCACCCGTGGTAGTCAAGCACTTCCTGGAAGATTTATACAATAAGGTTAATTTATGAGCTCCAAGGTATGGTGATCCACCAGAGCTCATGACCCCGATTCAAAATAAATTATACAATAGTAGACGTGCAAAAAGTGGGCACTTTTTAACATGCTGTGAACGGTCGCAGAGCGGTCATAGAATGGCGGATAGGAGAAATAAGAAAAAAAAAACAACGGATTTAATGAGATTTAGAAATTTAGAAAGTTGGAAATGTGCAATCAAAAGATAACGGTAATTAAAGGGGGTACTGTTTGACTTTGATGGATCATAAGTATCACCAACTCTCCATTTCTAACCCCCTTATTCTGTTATAATGCTTGATATTCCTTGGAATTAATTTTTCATTGTTCGCCAGTGCTATGCTTGCTACCAATATATCTATATCTCCTATTAGTTCTCCCCTTTCTTTAAGCTCGGAATTAAAGTTTAGTCATAGCACGCATTTTTCGATAATCAAAAAATAGTCGCAAAACAGTCAGAAAAATTAGAAAGATTAAAATGGAGAATAAAAAAATTAAGGAAGTTAAATAAGGCGTTCCAAGAACTTTTCTGGTGTAACTAAAAAATCTTGTTCCATCCAGTCAAAATCATTGATGTTTGAGGTTATAAGCGGGCATTCAAGAATTAGCATTACCGCTAAACTACCAATCATATAATCCCTTGCATATCCACTCGAATCCCTTCCCTAAATCTTCTTTCGTTTCTTTCACTGTCACATCAACATCCTAAAATATCTCAATTCCCCCTTTTATGATGTCTTTAGCTCTTGTAATGCTCTAGCCGTCCTCCGTTTTTAGAAAGACAACTTCAGCTCCTGCTTTTATACCTAGGTCCACTCTTATTTGCTTGGGTATAGTAACTTGATATTTCTTTGTGACCGATACCATTACGTTCACCTCTTTGTAATGATATATTTAATTTGAAGGTAATACATATATTTTTCTATTTGGTTTAGTTATCAAGTAGATAGTAAAGAGTAAAGGGGCTACTTTTTGCCTTTTATGGTGCTCTGGCTAGGGAGAATAATGAGGTACAGCAGAAGAAAAGGAAGGAAAATAAAGGGGAAAGAAGGGTCAGCCATAGGGAGGTATATACGAATTACTTCAGATATACTGCCAAAAGGGAAGGATATGCGAAGTATTGCGGATATAAGGGAGTTATACGAAACCAGCCGCAAGAATATTTGAGGGATACACATGAAGATTCCTAAACCATTACTTGAGGATATTAAACAGGGTAAGTGTTTACCCTTTATTGGTGCTGGATTTTCGCTTAATTGCCGTGCTCCCGCAGGTTTAAAGATGCCTGATTGGAGTGGTCTAGCGGAAACGTGGGCTAATGAAACTGATATAGACACAAAGTTGCCACCACCCAAAATTGCTTCTCTCTACGAGCGCCGCTTTGGACGTGTCCAGCTAATCGAATCAATTCGTCGTGCCCTTCATGCTGATGAGATCGAACCGGGAGAGGTGCACAGTAATTTTGCTTCTCTTTCATTTGAGACTGTGTATACTACTAACTTCGATTTACTTCTTGAGGCTGCATATCAAGAGATTAAAAAACCATTTAGATCACTTGTGGGAGAACATCAAATGCCATTTCATGGAGGACCTTTGACCACAAGCATTGTAAAAATGCACGGTGACTTAAGGCATGAAGAACACATCATTGTTACAGAAGAGGATTTCAATCGGTATCTTGAAGATTATCCTGTTATAGCTACACACTTGTCTGCTATGCTCATTACTCGAACAGGATTGTTTATTGGATATGGTCTTTCTGATCCTAACTTCCAACATATAAAAGAAGTTGTCCGTTCTCGTCTAGGTAAGTTTGAAAGAATGGCTTACATCGTTCAATTTGATGCAACCCCTTCGGATACTGAAAAAAATGCTTCAATTAAACTTACATACTATAAATCTTGAAACAAATGGAAGGAAATCTAGAGCCGTTGCTCTGATTGAATTTTTTAAAGAGATACAAACGTATACGAAAACTCAGGAAGCTACTAGAATACGCGAACTTCAACCAGAAGCTTTTGAATCTCTGGAAAAAGATACTTTGCTAAAATCATTTAAAGTGGAAGACAGTGCTTTACTCCTGGCAAGTTCGTCTAGTTTGTGCTTTGTGATTATGCCATTCAGTCCTGAATATGAATTAGTATATCGCCAAGTGATTAAGCCCGCTGCTGAAACTTTTGGTCTAAAAGTTCTACGCGCTGATGACATTTATTCGCCAGGAGTCATAACAGAGCAGATTAAAGCAGCTATCCACCAGTCTAGAATTTGTATCGCTGATGTTACTGGCAAAAATCCAAACGTACTTTATGAGGTGGGTATTGCTCATACACTCGACAAGTCCACAATATTGCTGTCGCAGAGTGTAGAACAAATTCCTTTTGATTTGAGAGCCCTTCGAGTTGTCATATAGGATACAAAGCAAATAAGAAGAGCAAGAATAAATTTAGTAAGTACAATCCAGGAAATTTTGGGCAAGAGGAAGCTTGTTGAAGCTGAAACACTTCTACAACAAGGTAATGCCACGACAGCAATACTTAAAGCGAGTATTTATTTAGAACAAGCTCTAAGGAAGTTGGTTTATCAAAATAAATCAGGGATTGCTGATCTTTTGCAGGGACGTAAGCCTGAGCGTTTGTCAATGGGTCAAATGCTTGGATATCTATCAAAATTAGACGTCATTTCGAAAGATGACGTTCCTAAAATCCAGGAATGCGTAGATCTCAGAAATAGGACCGCTCATAGCTTAGCAGAACCAACGATAGCAGACGCAAAGTCATTTATTGAAGTGGCGAGTGACTTTATTGAGAAGTATTTGGAAAAAGATTTCAATGGTGGATAGAATAAGCAAGGGTATTGGCTGGCATCGTATAACACAGCATATATGCTACGGGCTTCGCCCTTGCCCTTCGGGACATTTTGCTACCGCAAAACGTCGTATATGCTGGGAAAGTTAAATCATCAAGTTGCCACTTTTAGCACCATCAAATATTTTTCATCCTTGGCCTAAGTACTCGGGTAAAAATTATTGAAAAGATATGTTTTATAAAGGGTACTGCTCAATTTATACCGTGAGTGGTGAATTTTAACAAAACCACCACCAAAAAACAAATTAAGTTAAGAGGTGAAATGGCAAAAAAGAAAATGTATTGGTTCTACAATCCACCTAAACCGCCCAAACCCAAAGTTCCAGAGTCAATAAAAATTGAAGTAAAGAAAGTAGGTGATGAACTTTTTGTCAGTAAAAACCGGTTTAATTTGTCGTATATGAGGCACACGGGGAAGTGGTGGGGGATTTATCCAGACTTAACTCTGGATGAATGTATAGAAGCTATTAGGGATGAGCCGCATTTTATGCCATAAATATCTCAATATATTTAGATTACATAATTTATATTATGTCTGAAGTATTCTCAATTCGTATATCCAGGGAGCTGAAGGTGATGATGCGTGAAGTGGAAGTAGATTGGGCGAGCTTTGTAAGAGGCGCGCTGGAGGAGAAGGAGAGGGAAGAGAAGAGGAAGAACGCGATGAAGTTGATGGATGAGTCAAGGAGAAAGACGAGAGGTGTAAAATTTAACTCCGTTGAAGTCGTCAGAACTTTAAGGAACGAGAGATGAAGAATGTCTTCGAGCATGGCAGGAAGTTTGGAATAACGTTTTACGATGCAGTATATGTTACTTTAGTGGAGAAGGAAGATTGCAAACTAATAACCGCGGATGCTAAGCTTCAAAGGAACGTGGGGGGGGCGCACAGATGTGGAGTTATTGTAAAAGATGATAAACCTCGACATGGCACGGATCTTTGACGAAATAGCAGACATTTTAGAAGTGAAAGGTGAGAACTCGTTCAAAATAAGAGCGTATAGACGCGCAGCTCGTACGATAGAATCGCTTACGCAGGACCTGAAAGTGATAGCGGAGCGAGGCGGCGTGAGTGAATTGAAGAAGATATCTGGGGTGGGCGAGGGGATAGCGAAGAAGATACTGGAGATAGCTCAGACCGGCGATTGCAAGAAACATCGGGAGCTCACACAAGAAGTGCCATCCGGCGTGCTTGAACTCCTGGCTATTCCGCGCGTCGGGCCGAAGACAATTGCAAAAGTGCATGACGAGCTTGGTATCTGCAGCATAGCTGACCTGGAAGAAGCTGCCAAGTCACATAAATTGGAAAAGCTTCCGGGATTAGGTGCCAAAGTGGAAGAGAACATATTGAAAGGGATAGCGCAATATAGAAGCTATAAAGGCCGTGTTCTGCTTTCCGAAGCGCTTCCACGTGCGGAATCGATAGTAATCGAATTGAAGAAGCTAGATGCAGTTGATAAGATTATCATTGCCGGTAGCTTGCGCAGGATGCGTGAGACGATAGGCGACATAGACATATTAGTGGTCTCAAATAGGCCAAGGGCGGTAATGGATGCGTTTACGTGTCTAGACGGCGTGGATGACATAGTGGCAAAAGGCGATACGAAATCATCCATTATATTAAAAGGCATAGATGTAGACTTGCGGGTCGTAGCTGAAGCGTCCTTTGGCGCGGCTGCATGAAGCAAGGGTGACAAATATACGAATATCGCATCTTCAGAGGAGTTGGGCATGAAGCAAGGGTTAAAAATAAACGAATATGGCATCTTCAGAGGTGATGAGCGGATAGGCGGGGAGGATGAAGCGGACGTGTTCGCGAGTGTAGGTCTAGCATATATCCCACCGGAGTTGAGAGAAGATCGGGGCGAGATAGAAGCCGCTAAGGCGAATAAAATACCAATGTTGGTGACTGCGAATGATATAAAAGGCGATCTGCACGTGCATACAAACTGGAGCGATGGTAAGAACAGCATAGAAGAGATGGCTCTGACTGCTATTTCTTCCGGTTATGAGTATATTGCGGTAGCAGACCATTCTCCTGCGGTTGGTATTGCCGGTGGGATGAATGAGGCTAAGATAACGAAACGGCAAGAGGAGATAGAAAAGTTGAATACTAGATTTGAAGAGGAAAACACAAAATTCAGGGTTCTAGCGGCATCGGAAGTAGATATAAAGTCCGATTTCTCTATGGATTTTCCCGATGATGTACTAAAATCCTTAGATGTGGTCGTGGGTGCGATCCATACTAAATTCACGCAAGATCGTGAGACTATGACAAAGCGGATAGTTGCTGCGATTGAGAACCCCAACGTGGATATAATTGCACATCCCACCGGTCGTCTCCTGGGGAAGAGGGACCCATATGAAGTGGATATGGAGCAGCTTATGGAATCGGCAAAGGCTACGGGCACCATCATGGAGCTTAATTCGTTCCCCGGTCGGCTAGACCTCAACGACATCCATTGCAAGATGGCGAAGGATTACGGTGTGCTCATTGCTATCTCAACGGATGCACATGATGCGATGCAGATGCAGGGTGTGATAAAATATGGGGTGGCAACTGCAAGAAGAGGTTGGCTTGAACCGAAGGATGTGGTGAATACGAGGGGGTTAGATGAAGTGATGAAGGTGGTGAAAGGGTAAAGGGGTTATCGTTTAGGTTATACTTCTATTGTCCAAAGTCGTGTTCCATCATATCCTCTTACTGCTTCCACTATGCAGCATCCAATCCGTACTGTTAAATCAGTTGCACCGTCGCCTGTTAAATCATCTGCGGGGCTAAAAGTTGCTACATCCGGGTAGTGATTGCTCCAGATCTCTATGCCACTACTCCCATTTACCGCGATTACATCAGGTGTCGTAGTATTCATTCCATCTTCTGGCATGCCTATCACCACTTCATCTTTTCCGTCATTAGTTAAATCTACTGGAACTCCAAATACTAGACTCTCGGTAAAAGACTTTTCCCAGAGTTCTGAGCCATCACTTCCGTTTATTGCCGTTATGTCTGTTCTGGATCCATAGAGAGAAGAGTATTTTGATTTCCCATTCTTTTCGTTCCATACGCTATACTCTTTTGGAATATACCACGATGTTTTTGGTGGTTTTTCAAAATCCTCAGAAAGCGTTAAAGTGCTTATAACTACATCAGTTCTATTTGTAGAAATTAAATTCGCTGGGACGCCTACCATCACTACCACTTCGTACTTAGCTCCTGTTTTCGATTTGTTCCAAAGCTCCACGCCATTGCAGCCATTTACTCCTATTACTTTTGCAGAAGACCCCATTGAAATTGGATCAATATACATTAAATTTATGACAATATCCGTTTTATTGTCGCCATTTAGATCACCCGCTGGTAACATAAATGCAACGCAGTTATCAAAACTTTTGTTCCATAGCGTTTCGCCATTAGTTCCATTTACTGCTTCTATATCAGACCTTATTGTGGACTCGCCTGTAGCAGGGTCAACAGTATATGAAAGCACCAATAGGTCATTAATTGAGTCTCCGGTTATATCACAATCTAAAAGAGATAAGACGGAAGCTTCCGCTGCAGGCGGAGATGACGCAAGTATTTCTACGGTCGCTGTGTCTTCATGTCCATCGCCATCATCAGCTTCCACTATGTAGGTCCCTGTTACTGCATATGTTGTATCAAATATACACCAGAACGTGCCATTTTCTACATAAACGATCTTTGGATATAATTCCATAGTCTCTCCTTTACAGGTTACAACAATTGCATATCCATCCTTCCTGTTTGACGCCCCTGTTACAATCAGTGGATCCCCAATGGCAACAGCCTCAATAGGCTCGAGCCATACGTAAGGCCTCTCCACTCTTAGCCAACCTTCCCACATCAGATCATCAGAACCTGCAGTGTTCACTAAATCAGTTAATATATCCTGGATCTCCTCCTGCGTCATTGTGTTTATAATTCCTGTCGTTAGACTTGTTATGTTATATCCTGCATCTAAAGCTGCTTCTAAGTCCTCCTCGCCAGTTATGCCCCATACCCCATCTATTCCTGTGCAGAGCACATAGATGTCATAGTAACCGAGATCAGCATCTTCCTGCACCGTCATCTTCTTTGAGTATGTATAATCCGTAGTCGATACACTTGCCCTTCTTTCTGATAGTCCGGTAGCACCTTTATCTAATAGTGAGTTCCCACCACCACCCTCTGGTGATACGCTCAAGATCGTCACTTCTGTCGCCCCCTGCGCAGTACCAAATACCGTAAAGTCGTCTTCAAGTGCAACTACAGCCGTAGACCGTTCTGCTGTCAATGTGGGTTTCGTCAGCAATATTACATCCCCGCCGTCAGGACTTCTTGTAGGTCGCTCTTCTCCTGCTGCTTTTTCACAATTTATCCATGCCTTTAGTCTCACTGCGCCCGGTACGTCCATACCTACTTCGGTTGTCTTTACCTCTTTGCGGAATTCACCATCGTCTAGCACAATATTTGTCAGTTTCGGATGCAGCGTATCATTTACATATACACTAACATACGTGCCTGAAGTAGAAGTACCTTGTATTGTTATCTTATCGCCAATCACCACGGTGGATGGCAGGTCAAAAACCACTTCTTTCTCTAATACCGTTATGTCTACTGTGTCAGAATCGCCAACATGCGGATTCGCTATTCCCCCGATCTCTGCTGGCCCTGTAACCGTTACTTCGATCGTATAGGACCCTGTATCGGTAAATTCAACTGCATAGCTTCTCACGCCGTCTGAGTCAATCGTGTCATTAAACTCGTTATATAGGACAGGAACTGGTCTTGGCGCCGGAGTGTCATCTAAACCCGCTTTGAACTGCACATCTCTGCTATAAGTTCTGGCATAAACTCTTATTTGATCGCCTGCTATACCCGTTACAATAAGTGTTACTGTTTCAAGCTCAACCACACAGGTCGTACTTGCCTCAATAGCAATTTCTTCTTTCCTGATTTTTAACGTTTT
>QBUN01000092.1 GCA_013180565.1 Candidatus Methanophaga sp. GoMg3.2
TTCTAAGACGGTGTATGCATATTCGTCTCCCGACTGTCTGAGATCACCAATGACAAATATGGGCGCTTTTGTGTAGTCAATGATTTTTGTGATGTCCTCTACTATCAATTTCGGGTCTCGGAAGATAGCCTTCTTGCGATTGCAGTATCCCGCGAGTGCGTTTCTGGAGCCGCCACAGAAGATACAATTGTGCATACAGCCACGACAGGTTATCACTGCCATTATCGGATAGCTAAGCCATTCACGCGACCATCCGTGGTAGGGGAGGAGACTTTTCAAGTCACGATATTTCAATGCGGATCTGAAAACATTCACATAGTTATTTGAGAATTTCACTTCGTTGGGTACATGAGAGAGTGGATTTATATGCACTTCCTCGTCCTTCCAGACCAGGTTCGGAATATCAGATAGGGTTGCGAGGTCAAAAGATCGGCGAATGATTGCCTGCATAAGCTGTAGGAGCGGTTCTTCAGTCGAATCACCTCTTATAATGAAATCAACTTCCGGATATTGAATCAGCTCGCGGTGGAAGTAAGTTGCAGAAAGACCACCGAAAATGACTGGTATGTCTGGATGATACCGTTTACATATCTTTGCTATTTCAAGGCTGCCTTGCGCATGTGCTAACCAGTGAAGATCAATGCCAAACGCTTTTGGCTTTAGCTTGCGTATCATCATTTCAGCATCAAAATCAGCATTGCCGAGCATTCGTGCCGCTAAATTTATTATCCGTACATTTAGCCCTTCGCTCTCTAAATGCTCCATCAGCGATATGAATCCGATTGGATACATCTCGAATAACGGCGTTGATGGCACTCCATCTGCAATAGGGCCGTACATGAAAAAAAGCTTCCTGAAATCATATACGGCAGGCGGATGTAGCAGGATCAAATGTGGATTCGAGGCACCTATTTTCATTGTTTATAACAACTGTTAGATAGTGCGTTGGATACTTATATTCATCGGTCTTTATCATTATCATCTGTGTTAATCTGCGTTAATCTGTGTCTATAATCTATTTTCTTGAAAGAGGTTTATTTATGTCGCTTGTCTTACGAATTGCACGAGCTCTGCGTACTTACCTATCTCTTCGAACAGCGGATGCCCATCCCAACTGCTATCATATTGGAAGACGAAATTCGCTTTCCCTTTGTTCAGCGCCATTAATTTCAATACATTCTGTAATGCAACAGTCTTAGCTTCGGCATCTATCACAACTGGTATTTCCGATTGGCCCACCGGATAACTTTCGTTCAATTCAACAGGGTAAGGGCCAAATGGCGGTTTCACAAGAAATACATGGTCAAACTTTTCCACTTCCGATTCCTCTTTTGTCGTTATCAAGACACGACCAGATATATCAAATCTGTTCAGCCGGTTAGAGTATCTCAATACTTCGGGTCTATGTGCGGAAAACTCACTGAGATAGAAGAAAGGGCGTTTCGTAGCGGGATCGTATTTCTCTATCTCTGCCGAATAGTTCGTTATACGCTTCAATGCGTCTACCAAGGATGGGTATGCCCTGCATCGCCTCTCGCATAGCTCCCACACGCTACCCTCTGCTATACTCTGCTTTACCATTCGCATCTCCTCAAACGTAACCCACAAGTTATGCGCAGCCAGTAAATCGGTGCTCTCTCGCATCTCAGTTACACTGTATGTGGTGCATACAGGACAGGAACAAGGCAAAACGCGTAAATTCTCTAGCTTCTTCGTGCCGTCACTCGTTAGATACCGCTTACCCTTTGCGTAGATCGCGTATGCAGCGGAATCGAAGAGGTCGCAGCCCAGAGCAACAGCTAAAGAGAAGAGCATTGGATGGCCCGCGCCGAAAAGATGGACGGGTGCGTTCAGCGGTAAATTCCGCTTCGATGCCATGATTATATCCCCCGAATCCATGTGATTCCAGCAGTGGCACTACACCGCCTATTGCATACAGATCAAAACCGAGTTCCGCAGCATGGCGCGCGCTCTCCTCTCGCAGGTCTACGTACGTAGAACCCTGCACAACACCTGCAAGCAGGTTATCCTGTGTTAGAGTTCTAGCTTCTCGCAGCCTGCTCAAAGTCACCTCTAAATCTTCTTTCGCTCGTTTCCAGTTCACGTATGGCGGTGTCGGGACATCCAACGGCACACACACATCTGAGCCTATACTGCGCTGAAACTCTAATATTTCGCTGTTGCTTACTTCTACGTCTTTATACTCGTAGAGTTGATAAGACCCGGAATCGGTCATTATCGGTATTTCCGTACCCAAAAGCGAATGAATGCCGTTTCTTTGCGCTTTGTCTCGCAAGTCTCTGTTCCTATAAATTATATACGCATTTGTGATAAGTATCTCAGCGCCGTACTTCTTCATTTCCGATGCCTCGATTGATATGATATTCGGGTTTATTACAGGCATAATCGTCGGTGTCTCGATGTCTCCGTGCGCCGTGCGGAGCTTGCCTATTCTTCCCATTAAGTCCTTGTGCAGTATTTCAAACTTGGTCATGGCTAATCATAATCCTTTGTACATAAATGAACTATGATATTTCTTTGGTAAAGTTTCCTTATTGAACGAAGTTTTTTTTAAAAAAATGATAAGAGACGATTAAATAGAGAAGGAAAGCGCATCTGAATTTGTAATAGTGCCCTTTAAGACATCATTT
>QBUN01000091.1 GCA_013180565.1 Candidatus Methanophaga sp. GoMg3.2
TCCAACCATTTAGATAAATTCCCGCAAACAGTTTGTTAAAAGTATCCTCAGGGAGTGATTCGAGAACTGCTTTATAATAAACAATCACCATCGCTGTGGCACACTCAAATGCATATTCTGAGCCATTCGTAATGATATCGGTAATAGCGGTGGATGGTTTCACGCCCTGTTTTAGTTGGAATCCTTTTAATCCAAACTCGTTCGCTTTGAAATACCAGTAGTCTGAATTGCAGCTCGAGTCACTAAAGCCTGCAAATTTCACGCCACTTTGAGCAAGGTCCTTAGATGCAGCAATGATATTCGTCCTCAACTTCAGTTCAAACTGCAGTAGGTCCAGCGAATCGTAATCATACACCGCCTCACTTGTAGCCATACTATCTATGATGTCTCTTTCAATGCTACCTGATGGCCATTGGCCGTTAATGCTACTGGGAGAAACAGAGGTTCCCGCGATTTTGATCATCGTGAACCTCCTAACTTTTTTACTTTTTGTCGTTCCTTCAATGGACGGCGAACCCATGTGTCCCAATCCTCTAAACTCAGATAACGCTTCATTTCTGAAGATGAGGCAATAGTATCCTTTACGTCCTCATCATCTTTCTCGAATTCTTCCAGAATTTGATCTTCTTCCTTTGTTAGAGGACTAAGTATCTCCCCGGAATCAACCGAGATAGACCTTCCCAGGTATTTGCCCTTCAAGGCTACATCATAGGGCACCGGCTTGCTGGTCTCTTGGAAACTTTCACCACGGTAATGCAGAAACGGGCTGTTTTCTTCAAGCCAGTGCTGAAAAGTCCGATACTGCTGCTCGCCTTCAGTATCATTATGGACATCTATGCCAGGCACAAAGGCAAGGAGACGACGCGCTAACTTGGCCTCTTTCACTCGCGGAGATCGCAGACGATTTGCAATCAGATCCAAAGTATATGGCTCGCGTGCTTCAAAGAAAGCCCAGATTAAATGGTAATTAAACAACTCTTTTTCGGCGCGAGTAAAGATCAAATCGGCTATAATAGGTAAAACCATCTCATCTCGGAAGACAGTTGTTAAAAGTGACGCCGTGGTGTCTAGGACTTGGATATATTCGGCACTCAAACCGTCATCCTTGCTTCCGGTTTCCAGCATCCATCTCAAAACGGCCTGAACCATTTGGATGTGGTCACATATAGGTAAACGAGAAGAAGCAGGAGACGATTTCTCCTCACGAGAAAGGACATCCTCCACAATCTCCATAGCGATTCGATTCCGTTCACTCAACTGCTCAGCAATAGCTAGCTTCTCTATCTCATCCCGAAGTAGAAATAGGGAAGTAAACTGCAAATCTTCATGATTAAGTGAATTAACCGCTGCTTCTTTGTCATGAGCGGCTGATTCCTGGAAGACCTTCTTCAATTTGTCATTGCCACCCGTAAGCCTAACTTGATCTAGAACGGCTATTCTTTCCTCTTTTTCGATCGGTGTTGTCATGTTATTTTTTTTTTTCCCCCCCCCCCCTTATCTTCATCACCTGCCCTCACCTCTACGCAATCATCTAACGTAGTTTTAACATCTATATAAGTTTCGGAGTATATAAGCTTTTCGATTTTTTTTGATATTTAAAGCTATGGGTCAATATCAGTATCTACGAAAGCATATACCCACTCTATGCATAATAATGGCGTAACACAATAGGTGTATCGCGCATAAAAGTAGTGATCAACGAGCTGTCTTTAATTAAACAAGACAAAATGTAAGAATAGCCTTGCAAACTCTTCCGGACTCAACTCCTCCGGTCTCTTCGCCAAGTCCTTGAGCGCGTCCGAAGTGTTAAATATGTGCCGCATCATCTTCCGCCTGTGCCCGAATGCGAAACTAACGAACTCAATAAACTCCCGCTTATCTTCCACCAGCCGTTTCTTCTTCTCCGTAAATCGCACTATCGCGGTTTTAACATGCGGTGAGGGACAAAAAGCATCCCGAGGGACAATCTCAAGGATTTCAATGTCTGCAAGTGCCTGTGCAATAACAGATACCCGCCC
Source organism: Candidatus Methanophaga sp. GoMg3.2 (assembly GCA_013180565.1). The sequence continues at coordinate 2,019 of QBUN01000091.1, forward strand.
GTACAAATGCGACCTGGGCTCCGCCGTCATCTTCTGCGCGAACTCTCTCTGATATAAGAGCACGCCAAGCCCGAAGTTATGGCGCAGCAATTTATATGTTATTGGTGATGACAAGGAGTAGGGTATGCTCGCAACGACTTTATCAAATTCAGGGAGTTCTAGTTTCATAATGTCTGCCTCGATCACCTCGATCTTGCCTTTTCTGTCTTCATACTGCTCCCGTAATATCTCACAAAGTTCTTTATCCTTTTCCACTGCATAAACCCGCTTCGCTTTTCGTGCTAATTCCTCGGTCACGCTTCCCAAGCCTGCTCCTATCTCCAGCACTACATCGTCACTTCCAACACTTGCATATTCTACCATTCTCACTGCTACGTCATTATCAACCAAAAAGTACTGACCAAGACTTCTCACGGCTCTTATTCCGCGATCCATAAGGATTCTTTTGGTTTCCATCTGTTTCTCGTTATATATATAAAAAATATAACTTCCACCTATAAATTTAATTTAGGACGCAGATTTATACGGATTTACGCAGAAAACTATTTCCTCAAAGTATCAAATGCCTTACGTTTAACTTCCGGTTTAGTGCCAAAATTAAGTTCTATTATCAATCATTGCATTCTCATAAAC
>QBUN01000090.1 GCA_013180565.1 Candidatus Methanophaga sp. GoMg3.2
TATGATAAAATGACTACACTAACTGTGGGTTCGCAAGACCAACTTGACGGCATGGACATCTACCCACATGAAATAGCGAAGAGCCAATAAATACCCCAACTATAAAGGGGGAGCATCGACGTTCTTAATCAAATAATATTTAAATCATTATCTCTTTATTAATACAAAATGTGTAAAGACAATAATGATGAAGACAAGAAGTCTGATAAGTCTATTGATCCAAAAGCTTTTGAAAAAGCAAACAAATCAATTGTAGAATCTTTGGCAAATATAAAACCCCTAATTCCTAATATTAATTCATTAATTCCAAAAGAAACATTTTCTCAATTTGAAAAAATTGCTCAAATAAATGAGTTAATTACAAAGCAAATTTCAATCCCTAATTCATTTTTTACCCAAGTAGAACAAATTGAAAGGTTAAACAAAGAAATCAATAACCAATTCAAGATACCTAATGATCTAATAAAACAAATGCAATCCGTTGCAGAAATCAATAAGCGTTTAACTACAAGTTTTCAAATTTCAACTTCTACATTAAACGCAATTAAAAATATACAAAAAATAAATTTTGATTATCTTACTCAAGCTAATAAAGCGTTGGAACAAATTTCAAAAATTAATACTTCCTTTTTGTCCTCAATAAATCCAATTTTTAATATAGCTTTCAAATGGGAGGGACTATTTGAATCCATCTCTAAGTCATTTAAATTTACGGACGAAGAAGAATTTAAGAAATTTGAGTATAATTGGGCAGGATTTTTAACAATTACTGAATTAAAAGAATTATATAGGTTGTGGAAAAAAGGAGAAAAAGAAAAAGTTAAAGATTTCTTCTATAAGTGGTTCTCGGATGAGAAGAAAGTTGATAATTTAATTGAAGACTTTAACAAAAATAAAATTTTCAGTCCAAGAATGCACATATTAGGCAAAGCTTTAAAAGCACATTTAAATTCGGATTATGAATTGTCGATACCTATACTATTATCACAAATAGATGGTATTTTTATTGAGAGACATAAAGATTTGGATGGGAAAATTACCTTTACCTATAAATGTCAAGAATGTGGCGCAAAGGTTAAAACTAAAGCTCCACTCAATGCAAAAAATATAAGCCAATATATCTTAAAAAAGGAAAATAAATATACGCTTTTTTTCTTACAGCATATAATTGATACTTTTGAAAATCTTAGAAATGCTATCTTGCACGGTAAAAAATTAGATTATCCCGATAAAGATCTTTCAACTAAATTAATAGTAACACTTTTGGAATTAAGTTATAATGATTGATTTTTACACTCGCATCAGGTGCAAATCCAAAAGTTATCGTGACAAAGACAATTAAAGTTACTATTAAGTACCTTTATTCTTTCTTTTTTTATTTTAAGAACGCCCCTTAATTCTTGTCCTCGATGTATCGCTTTGCACATTCAATTTAACATTCCGCAGCTCCAGTCCTTCAGACATTTACACCCCCTATTGTCGATGTTTATTAAGCAACTCAAAAACTCTTCGTTTTTCGGCTCAGCCGAACGTTGCACTAACCCTCGTCCTCAGCTATGCTTCGAAGGATACAACAAAGCTTAAACGGTTACTTCGCCTTGCAGACTCATCCACCAAAATTCGGTTTTGTAGATTGTCTCAAAACCAAACTTCGTTTAAGCCTGACGTTAAACGAAATGTACGACACACCTTGAAAAGAAGAACACAAATGTTAGCGAAACGGATAATCCCATGTTTGGACTGTGATTTCGGCGTGCCCGGAGGTAGAGTAGTAAAAGGAATAGAATTCAAGCAGATAAGATACGCGGGTATCCCCTGGGAGCTTGCAGCGGAATACGATGAGCAAGGCGCAGACGAACTTGTTTTTCTGGACATCACCGCATCGCACGAAAGAAGAGAGACGATGGCGCATGTAATAGAGAAAACTGCGAGTAACGTGTTCATGCCTCTTACAGTAGGTGGCGGTATTCACAGCTTAGATGATGCGAGAAGAGCATTCAACGCAGGTACCGATAAAGTCTCGGTGAACACAGCGGCACTGAAGAATCCTCAACGGGTGAACGAGCTTGCGAGACGCTTTGGCAGTCAGGCTTGTATGGTTGCAATAGATGCGAAGAGACGATATGTGCAAAGAGAAGATGCGGCACGAGAGATAATAGAAACGAAAGAAGGCAAATGCTGGTTTGAATGCTCCTTCTACGGCGGTCGGAAGTTCACGGGTGTGGACGCGCTAAAATGGGCGATGGAGGTAGAGGAAAGAGGCGCAGGAGAAATAATGCTCACGAGTATGGACCGAGACGGAACAAAAGATGGATTCGATCTGGAATTAACGAGTGCGATCTGCGACCGGGTAAATATACCCGTAATAGCATCTGGTGGTTGCGGGCTGCCAGAGCATATAAAGGACGTATTCAAGTTCACGGACGCTTCAGCAGCGCTTGCCGCTTCTATATTCCACTACAAGGAATACACAATTCGTGAGGTGAAACAGTATCTGAAGGATAATGGTATTCACGTGAGGCTGTAAGAGCCGGGTATTTGTATGGAACCACGAGATTACACAAGATTAACACAGAAGATCTGAAAATGATATTTTTCCACCCTTTGATGCGAGTTCCATAAGGATTTGATAATGCTCTTCCAGCCCC
>QBUN01000089.1 GCA_013180565.1 Candidatus Methanophaga sp. GoMg3.2
TGATGATGTTATGGAGTAACCGCCCCACCATAACTCGCTCATAGGAGAAAGCAAGCGCGAAATCTTTTCCCGCTTCCATCCCTGATTCCTCTTCCAGTATCGGTTTTACAACGTTTTCCGTAGTACCTGGAGCAATGGTAGATTCGATAACGACTAAAACATCTCTTTTCATCTGTCTCCCTACCTGCGTGCTCACTGCCTTTAGCGATTCATAGTGCGGTATTCCCTCTTCGTCCGTGGGCGTTTGCACATCTATCAAAATAGCATCAGCGTCGTTACATTCGGAAAAGTCATCGGTGACCCGAAACGTTCCCTGTTTTACTACTTTCTCTATGAGCTCGGATAACCCTGGCTCATCGCCACCAATAGGACTTTTACCTTTATTCAGCCACTCTATTTTCCAGCCAGAGCGTTCTGACCTCCTTTGAATCCCTACTACGTTAAATCCTGCTACATCTGCAAATAGAGCAGCCGCTGGTATCCCCACGTATCCCATCCCGACAACAACTATCTTCTTCTTCATTTTAATTTCTTTATGAAGTATAACGTCCTAAGTCCTATTTAAGACACAGATTTACACTGATTTACGCGGACTTACTAAACTAAATTTAAGTTTGACATTATTGTTGATTTTTTCATCTGTGTTAATCTGCGTTAATCTGTGTCAATAATCGATTTATTTTTTCTTGTCTCTACTTCCTTCCCGCATTCACATCTATAAACTAATTTCTCGTCATCTTCTCTGATTATCCTGCTCAGTTTCCGTCCACAAGAGCATACAAAACCCGCTAACCGCGCTGGATTACCGTATACTAGCCCAAAAGGCACGACATCCTTTGTAACTACGCTTCCAGCCCCTATCATTGCATACTCGCCTATTGTAACACCACAGATTATTATAGCATGTGCGCCAATGCTTGCACCCCTCTTGACCATCGTATAACCTATTTTATCATCACCCCAAATGAACGCCCGTGGATATAAATCATTCGTAAACGTAACACCGGGTCCAACAAAAACATCATTCCCTATCGTTACACCCCGATACACAGAAACGAAATTCTGGATCTTTACATTATCGCCTATCACAACTTCTGTATCTATATAAGCATCCTTCCCAATAATGCAGTTCTTACCAATCTTCGCCTTCTCTCTCACATGCACAAAATGCCATATCTTCGTCCCTTCGCCTATCTCTTCACTCTCCACTATCGCAGTCGGGTGCTTAAACATCTTTTTTATTGTATATAACGTATAACTTCTACCTATTAAATTTAAGACACTGATTTACACGGATTTACTAAACTAAATTTAAGTTTGACGTTGTTGATATTTATAATCTGCGTTAATTTGTGTTTATAAAAGATGCGGATTTATTTCTTATCCATCACACGGCGTTTTACAGTCACGGACCTACCAAAGTTGATTAGAAGACCAACTTCAATACCTGTCGCTTTAAGATAGTGGACAAGTTGAACTTCATGAATTTCAGACAATTCTTTTACGGCTTTGATTTCAAGAATGACTTTTCCATCGACAACAATATCAGCGACATAATTACCAACGATTTCACCATGATAATGAACTGCAATAGGCTGCTCCACATCCACATTAAATCCAAGTGTTCGAAGCTCAATAACAAGCGCATTTTGATACACCTTCTCTAAAAAACCATAACCAAGCGTATTGTGCACTCTCTGGGCTGCACCTATTATCTTCTCGGTTATCTCTCTATGTTTGTAATTTTTCATTGGCATTTTTAAGGACACAGATTTACACGAATTTACGCGGACTTACTAAACTAAATTTGAGTTTGACATTATTGTTGATCTTTATAATCTGCGTTAATCAGTGTTAATCTGTGTCAAAAAATAATTGATTTTAGTTGGATATTATGCTTTCTTGTTCCCGCCATTCTTTATCTCTTCTACAATTCGCAAATTCAATACCGCCTGCTCTGCAGTGATTGGGAATTGCTTACCCTCTTTAGCACATTCGACAAATAGTTTCAGTTCCTCTTTCAATGGTTCCACTTTATTCACCAGCACTTTCTCTATTATATTCTCTTGTACATATCGTGAATTAATCTCTCTATACTTCTGCGGTTTCCTGTATATATACACATCCTGATTCATGAAATCTCCTTCAATTGAAAATTCATCATCTTCAACATAGATGGACCTTATCTTCTTGCACCCAATTCTGCTCGCGGATAACGAAACGGCACAAGTGCCAAACCGTGCAATCACCTTGCATAAATCGGTATCCCAAAGCGAATGCATCTCATAACCTATACCTGAATTCATAAAAAGGTTCCAAACTAGATCTATATCATGTATCATTAGATCGGACACAACGTCCGCATCCGTTATTCTCAATGATACCGGATTGTGTCTCCTTATCTCTATATACCGTGGACTTGTTATGAGTTTCTTTATTTCCCCCACTATCGGATTAAATCGTTCGATGTGTCCCACACCTACAACTAAATCATCTGTTATCTTTATTTCCTCCAGAAGCTTTTCTCCCTCCTCCAAGGTTAAACTAATAGGTTTCTCAATCAAACAGCTAATTCCA
>QBUN01000088.1 GCA_013180565.1 Candidatus Methanophaga sp. GoMg3.2
GCTTTTAGCGCTTTGGAGCGCAATTTATGCATCTTTCTTCCCCGGATTCATTTCATCAGCTTCCGCCGGTTATAGGATCTTTTAACTATCTTCTTCAAGGGGGTTTTTCAAAATTCTCATCTACTATTGATCTATCTCCCACTCTAAAAAAGTGCCTTGCTAAGACTTTACTTCTATATTTACACATAAATCACTCCATTTTATCAGATGAGAACCACTCCACGAATCTTTTCAACCCTCCATTAATATCTACCTTTGGTGCCCAATGTAATATCTCACTTGCTTTACTCACATCCGCCAACGTTTCCCTAACATCGCCCTTCTGCTTCTCCACATATTTCACTTTTGCTTTTAGTTCAATAATATCTTCTATTTCTTCAATTAGCTCATTAACACTTATTCTGCTCCCTCCGCCCACGTTAAACACTTCTCCTACTACATTATTATTAGCAGCTAATAGATTCGCTTCAACAGCATCATCAACAAAAGTAAAATCTCGTGTTTGCGTTCCATCACCGAAAACGGTTATTTCTTTACCATTTAAGATCGCTTTAACAAACTTATGTATTGCCATATCTGGTCTCTGTCTTGGCCCATACACAGTGAAATACCTCAGCGAAACAGTTGGAACTCCATAATTCTTCCAGTATAGAGAACACAAATTCTCGCCAGCCAATTTTGTGACGCCATAAGGTGAAAATGGCTTTAATAGCGCATCTTCCTTCATTGGTAGTTCTGCATCGCCGTACACAGAAGATGAAGATGCATAAACGAATTTTTTGATTTCTCTATCTTTGTAAAATTCCAATAGTTTTTGAGTAGCTTCTACATTGTTCCTCGTGTATATCTCGAAACTCTTACCCCATGAAGCTCGGACGCCTGCTTGCGCCGCTAAATGAAATACGTAGTCCACTTCTGGGAATTTATCCATATTCAGAATATCTTCTTCTATGAACTCAAACTTAGCGTTTTTATGATATTTCTTTGGTAAAGCTTTCTTTTTTAAAGAAAGGTTTATGTTCGCTTCTTTTATTTCTCGTGGATAATAATCAGTAAAACAATCTATTCCGATCACTTCGTATCCCTGTTCTAACAGCTTATCCACCAGGTGGCTTCCTATGAAGCCTGCACAGCCAGTTACTAAAGTTTTCATGGTTTTACCTACAACCTTTTGTAATAAAATCCATTTCCTTTTGCTTCTTCATCATTAAACGTCCCTCTCACATCTATCAGTACAGGCTTATCATTCATAAACTGCCCTATATTTTCTAATCCCATCTTTTTGAATTCATCATGCGCAACCGCCACAATAACACAATCCATTTTAAGTTTCATATCCAAATTATCCAAAGCCTTTACGCCAAACCCATCTATCTCCTCCTTGCTGAGTAAAGGATCATACCCATATGCCTCTACACCAAACTCCTTCAACTCATTTACCATCTCCCTCACCGGCGACTCCCTCGTATCCGGCACGTTCTCCTTATATGTCAACCCCATGATCAGCACCTTAGAGCCTTTTATCACCTTACCAACTTCATTCAATCCCTTTATTGCCATCTCGGCAACGTGCTTTGGCATATAATCATTTATTGACCGCCCAGCTAGTATCACTTGTGGATGATAACCAAGCTCCTTCGCTTTATATACCAGGTAGTAGGGATCAACAGGAATACAATGCCCACCAACCAATCCCGGCTTATACGGCTGGAAATTCCATTTCGTGCCTGCTGCATCCAAAACCGAGTTTGTATCCAAACCCATCTTATGGAATATTATTGCTAGTTCGTTCATCAATGCAATATTCAAATCACGCTGAATATTTTCGATGACTTTTGCAGCTTCGGCTGTTCTTATGTCTTTGGCTTTATACACGTTTGTTATCAACCCGTAAAGCTCGGCTAATCTTTCCGTTGTATCATCGTCCATACCTGCAACTATTTTCGTTATCTTTGTTAATGCGTGCGCGTCATCACCGGGATTTATCCGTTCGGGCGAATAACCAATGTAGAAATCAATACCGCAATTCATCTTTGATTCTCGTTCTAAGCTCGGAGCAACAACTTCTTCTGTAACGCCAGGATAAACGGTAGATTCCAATACCACTGTGGCACCTCGCTTTAGATTCATGCCGACAGTTTCTGCGGCGGATTTGACATATGATAAATCAGGCTCCTTGGATTTCGTTACTGGTGTTGGCACAGCAATAATAACAAAATCTGCCAGTTTAATCAAAGAAGGGTCTGTAGTGAATTCTATGTTTTCTCCTTTGTTGTTTTTTAGCAGTCTTATCTTTTCGTTATCTACGTCAAAGCCGATTGTCTTCAAATGCTTTGAGAATGCCTTCGCTAACGGCAAGCCGACATATCCTAATCCAACAACGCAGACGGTTTTGTGTTTCATGGATTACTCACTCATAAACGCCTTTTCTATGCTCGAACTTATGTAAAATTACTTTCATTTCCAGATTTCATCAAGCTCATCAGCATTTTTCAATTCGTAAACCATGCCCTCTTCAACATCCTTCTTAGACCTTTTCAACCCTTCCATCAACTCCTTGTCGTTCATTATTT
>QBUN01000087.1 GCA_013180565.1 Candidatus Methanophaga sp. GoMg3.2
TACCTATAACTTTAATTTCTTCCGCGTTAATCCGTGTTAATCTGTGTCAATAATTAATTTTAGCTGAATATTATGCTTTCCTGGTCGCCACATCCGCTCTATATCTCTCTTGCATTCTTTCTCTAACCACCGACTGGAACGGATACGGTCCAAATAACTGCCGGGAATAATATCGTTTGCCGCATATAAAATCAATACCCGATATGCGTTTCATCTCATCCCGCCTCTATCACAGTTTTATTTTATTACTTCGTGTCTCGTTCTTTTTCCACACTTTGGACATTTGACATAAGTAAATGCTGGCTTGGTGGGATTGAATTTTCTTATTTTTCTCTTAAAGCCGCCCACTTCTCTCGTATTTCCGCATTGGGTACATTTTGCAGTGTAATTAAAATCCATTTTTTTACCTCCTTTCATAAATTAATACTTATTCTTATATTTATTCTTTTTAGGTGGACTCGCCTTTTCGCCTAACTTAGGTATATCCGACATTAACGTCGCATATGCACCCAAATTGGTATTATATCGGATACTTACGTCGTATATACCACCCTTTAGCTAACTGCTAATCTTCATATTCTTCAACCTCATTTTCAATATCCGAATTCTTCATTATAGCCTCTGGAATCGCTTAACACAATGCCCCAATTCACCATTATTCTACTAATTCATTCCCTTTTACACTAAAAATTTGTCTACGGCTTTAATTAGGCCACTACTGAAGGCAGTATAAAGTCGTATGGGGCGATACTTTTGGCATCTTAAAGCGAGGGACATATTTTATTACCTGCGTTCCGACTTTCTTAAGCGCTTCTTTAAACATATCGAGTGATTTATGTGCTCCTTTTTCTATGTCTAATGAAATGTGCTTAAATGTGTTTTAGACGATTATAACAAAAATTATAGGGAAAATGGGCAAAATTAATGATTGAATTTGCTATTAAATGATGTTTAGACATGCTTCCAGAGGCCCATTTATTTGTTAGTATTATAATTGTATTCTTTTCTATCATTATATTCATTTTTTTGAACCCATGATTTGATAATACTGCTCGAGATGCATTATCATTTTTGAAATTAACAAAATTCCACCATTTTGTTCCTTCTTTTGTAAATTTTATCATGATGATCAAAATCCTCAAATTTCACGATCTCGTTAGCCATATCAATTTTAAAAGTTAGGACAAATGACTTTTGAATATGCACTCTCCTGAATTCTTTCATATCATGTCTCAATTCTTTGTATCGTTCAGGATGCTGGATAATCTCCGCAATCTTCTTATCTATAATGTCGTAGAGTGTTCTATTTTTATTTTTAATCTTTTTCAGTTTCCTTGTTAACTCTTCGCTGTAGAGATCAAGATATGCCATTCTGTTATTCTTCTAATTCCTTCTCAAATTCTTCTCTCGTAAGGAATTTTCCTTTGTCAATCCTTTTTAGTTTCTCCATGTACTCTGGTCTGACTTCATGGAGTTCACTGTTTATTTCATTCAATTCTTCCTCTATACGGATTATCCTATCCTTTAAAAAGGATACATCATCTGCGATTTTTTCCAGTAATTGTGTTTCCGCCATTTATCTTTATTTTATACTTTTGTTTAATTTAAAATTCATAAATTATGAACATATAAATTCATGATATTAATATTTTGCCTTCGTAGTCAATTTCATATAGCCTTTCGAGCGTATCTGAAGTTCAACGAAGGGGAATTTGGGCGAAGGTGAGAAGCACCGAAGCATGATACGCTCTGTTAGGCGAAGTGCACATACAAATCCGTGTAAATCTGCGTCCTAAATTAAATATGTAGAAGATATACATTATATACAATGAAACCCGGAAAACTGTTTTCTTTTATTGTTCTCTCATGAAAATCCGTGTAATCGTGTGGTTATAACCTGACATTACGAGTTTTATAGGCTACAATATTTTTTTTCTCTAATGAGTTGCGATATATGGAACATTAAGCCACTATAATCAGCCGAAAGCCATATATCTATATGGTCTATATATAGGCTACATAGCGAAAACAAGAATAAAACGGATAAACCTTTGTTTTTGTAACGACCAGTGAACTGATGAGTTTTTTTAGGTTGTAGCCTATACAACGCTGAAACTCAGGTTATAATTTCCGGAATGCTTATATTTCCGCCGTTTTTGAACATTTATACCCCAACAACACTCAAGCAGCGATAAACACACCCTCTTTCTCTGTCTTCACTATCTCGACCTCAACCAAGCCCTTACCGGGCTTGCCCCACATCCGAGACTTCATTTCCTCGGGCTTTATACCCACGAGCTCACCCCTTTTTTTAACGTATTCGGGCAACGAGAATCCCACCGATAGCACCACCATATCAAATTCTTCATCTTTCTCTTCCGTTTCTCCTTCAACCACGTATTGCAACCTCAAATTCTTTGTCTCTTCCATCTCTGTAACCTTAATGTCATGTATTTTCACGGATTTAATATCGCCTGTATCCTCATAGAGCTCACGTGCAAAGATACAAGAATCCACATCACGTTCCTTTGCACTCTTTGCTTCTTGTACTAGGAATTCAAATG
>QBUN01000086.1 GCA_013180565.1 Candidatus Methanophaga sp. GoMg3.2
GAGTTCTGGATCTGATAGGCCATGCCACTGCTGAAGCACTAACAGCTTGACCATTAACACCTCATCGATGTTTGGTTTGTCGCCTCGCTCGCTCCTGTTCTCATACATTTCCCCCACTATTAGACGAAAAACTTCCCAGTCAATTACTGATTCGATCTCCATTAGCCTGTCTCCGAGCTGTTTAACTCGCTCATACTCCTCATTAAGTGCAAAATCGATTAATGACTTCAGGTATATAATTATATCGCTAACAACATATAAACTTTACGCTTTTAGCGCTTTGGAACTCAATTTGTGCATCTTTCTTCTCATGATTGATTTCATCAGCTCCCGCCGGTTATAGAATCTTTTAACTATCTTCTTCAAGGGGGTTTTTCAAAATTCCCCTATGCCTCTTAGGTAGATCCACATAAATCTTAACACTCTCTAAAAATAAAAAAGATTGCTCCAAAGGAACAAATCACAGAGCAATCATTCTATTGAGATTTCCCAGTTTCCATCCGCGCTAATATCAAGTAAGTAAATCCCGCCTTTACGGATGCTTACAGCTTTAGATCCATCGAATTCTCCAATTTCATTCACAACTAGATCAATCCTGTCTCCTTCATCATCAAAAAGCCAGATTGCAAAATTAGAATCCCCGTCATGGGTCATCTCAAATCTAGCCAAGCCTTTATCCAGATGGAACATTTCTGATGCTTGCTGTCCTTTACCTTTCAGCGTTTTTGGTACTGGCGGAGCATAAGAAGGTCTTGGTTGTTCGATGGTTATCATCCATCTACCATCTGCATTGATGTCTAATAGGTAATCTCCTTGTTTTTTTATGCCTACGACTTTAGATCCATCGAATTCTCCAATTTCACTCACAACTAGATCAATCCTGTCTCCTTCATCATCAAAAAGCCAGGCTATAAAATTCCGATCTCCATCATGGGTCATTTTGAATATTGACAGTCCTTTCTCAAGTGAGAATTTCGATGTAGCTTCTTGTCCTCTTCCAGAAAATGCAATTGGTTTTGGAGTGGGTGTTGGCGTTGGTGTTGGAGGCACTTCTCCGATGAACAAAACCGTATCCGCCACAACCACCGTCCCGCTAGCGTCCTTGACTCCCATGCGTACAGTCATCTGGTCCAATTCGTCAATCTTAGAGGCTGGCGTACCGGCACTGCTGAAGATACCGTCACCTGCCGTTTGGTCAGGCGTCCTGCCTATGTCGTTGGCGGCATGGGAAAAAGAGACCGGGATATTACCATAATGCTCTAAACGACCATCCACCAATTCATCCGTGCTGGTACGCTTAATGTCTACCAGGCCCTGCGGGTCACTGATCTCAGAGGTAAGGACGATTACGGCATCTGGATCGCCCCGTGGCATGGCTGGCGGGTCAAAGGCAATGCTCTTGATGACGGGCGCATCAGGCACGGCGTCTGGATCGTTGAGGTAGCCGACGTACACACCAGTATACGACTTGCGGAAGCTGATCCGGTGCCCATTGTCGCTTATGCACAGGTCATAGTCAGCAGTAATTTGAATGGGAAACTCTGGCAATAGGTCTATGCCACCAGAGCCATCGGTATTGACCAGCCTACCACCTTTGTGATCACTATAGAACATCTTCGTGCCGTCGTAGTTGAGTACCGGTCCGCCGATGTTGTACCCTGCGTCTTCCAAGAAGATCATGGCGCTGCCATCGGACTTGATGGAGTACCACTTGTGTGGGCTACCGGCATAAAACACGATAGTCGAACCATCACCACTGATGGCCAAGTTGGACTTTTCAACATTGTCCTCGTCATTAGTCAATTGGCGGTACCCACCAGTAGCGTCCCTGACGAATAATTCCTTCTTGGACCTGTAGCTATCTAGGCCAAAATAGTCAGCGTCTCCTCTGTAGCCATTGAGGGTGAAAGCGATGGCGTTACCGTCATCTGAAATGGCGAACTTGCTTACCGACCAGCCCGGGCCACTATCATGCGGCACAAGATAATCATCAATGATCAGCTCCGGTGACCCGCCAATGTGCGCTACTCGCCAGACGTCATGGTCGTTAGGCACAAAGTCCTTAAAATAGACGTATCCACCATCGGCAGTTGTCTGAATCCGTGAGAGATATGCACCAATGTCCGGATAGTCCTCGGTGTCAAAGATTTTGGTTGCCGTACCGCCCTCGACCTTATAAATAGGGCCACGAATCTGCATCATAAAGAATGCCCGCGAACCATCATGGTCAATGATCAGTTCCCCAATACCCGCTCCTTTAAGATCCGGTAGAGCGATTTGTGTCAGTCCTGTACCGTCTGCGTTCAAGGTATAGAGAACAGGAGAGTCGGAGGTGGCGTCCCAGTCGGAATATATTAGCTTATTGCCATCACCGCTCATAGCCGCGTGCGTCCTACCTCCTCCGTGGAGGCCCTCCACCAGCCGGTCGTAAACCGCATAGAAACTAAAATTTTGGGAAACTTCTGGTGATCCGGAATCGGTTAAACCACAAATCGGAGAATTTGCGCCTGAATCACTTAACCCGCAAACCGGAACCACTCCCATAACCAAAA
>QBUN01000085.1 GCA_013180565.1 Candidatus Methanophaga sp. GoMg3.2
CCGGTACCGGTAGAAGTCCATGCGCAGTCTCCACGAAGCCGCCACCAACCGAAATGGGTGTGCTTATGATCGTGTCAGGCCGAATATCCAAAAGAGCTGTTGTGCACCCCACCACGTCGCCGATTGTATCAAGATCCCCGAGTTCGTGAAAAGACAAACTAGCTTTCGGCTTACCATGCACTTTTGCTTCAGCATCGGCTATCTTCTCAAATACGCTTAACGAGTTCTGTATTATCGCCGTGCTCAATCCACTGTCTTCTATCAAGTGCACAATATCAATGTATGACTTCTCATGTCGGCCGCTTTCAGTATCTTTTCGCTTACTGGCGAACTCCACCTTTTTTGCTGCTATACCGCACTTTCTCACTTCTTTTAGCTCCAGCTCAAGGTCAAAGGCAGAAATTGCATCGCTTATCTTCGATACATCAACGCCTAAATCCAGTAGACTGCCAAGGATCATGTCGCCGGAGGCACCGGAAAAAGGTTCGAGTACTAATGCTTTCATCTCTTATAAAGAAGGATATATATTATGAAAGTCATAACAGAAAATAAAAAATGCTCGAAAAATATCTCGGCAAAGTTGTAGATAGGAAGAACCTAAACGCAGAAGAAGCAGAAGCTGCAATGCGAACAATAATGAGCGGAGACGCGGAGAAACTACAAACCGCTGCGTTCTTAGCTTCTTTACGGACGAAAGGCGAAACAGAAGACGAAATAGCGGCTTTTGCACGCGTCATGCGCGACATGGCACTAAAAATAACACCGAAAGTGGAGAAGAGCGTGGACGTTTGCGGGACTGGCGGCGATGCGATAAAAACGTTCAATATCTCTACTACTGCTGCGTTCATCACTGCTTGCGTAGTGCCCGTAGCGAAACATGGTAACCGCTCTGTAACGTCAAAATGTGGTAGTGCGGACGTAATAGAGGAATTAGGTGCGAATCTGGCTTTGCCGCCTCGCAAGATAGAGGAAAGCATTGAGAAAATAGGGATCGGGTTCATGTTCGCACCCCTGCACCATAAGGCGATGAAGAATGTGATGGAAGTGCGACAGAAGCTGGGTATGAGGACAGTGTTCAATATTCTGGGCCCGTTAACGAATCCTGCAAATGCAACGCATCAACTGATTGGCGTTTACGATGCTGCGGTAACCGAGAAGATAGCGAAAGTGCTTCGTATATTGGGGCTGAAGAAGGCGTTAGTGGTGCATGGTGAGCCGGGCGTGGATGAGGTTTCTATCTCCGGGAAGACGAAGGTGTCGCACCTGGAAAATGGCAGGATAGAATCGTATTACATAGAACCAGAGGATTTTGGGCTGCAACCGGCATCGCCAGATGAAATTGCCGGTGGCGATAGGAAAGCGAGTGCGAAAATATTGCGTGATATATTGAGTTGCAATGAAGGAGGAGCGAAGCGGGACGTTGTTTTGTTGAATGCCGCTGCGGCTATCTTCGCCGCTGACGAAGCAACTAGCATAGCCGAAGGTTTTGAAATTGCGAAGGGAGTATTGGACGATGGGAAGGCGGCAGAGAAGTTGGAGGCGTTTATTCGGTTTGCGCAGTGAAATATAAATCATCACACGCTTACTTAAAATACAGCACAAAATTTCACGATAAAATGGTAGAAGAAATACTAAAGAGAAAGCAGGCAACTATCGAGAAGCTAAAAGAACGGAGAAGCATAAAAGACGCAATAGTAGCGGCTAAAGCATCAGGGAAACGACCGGTCATTACAGAAGTAAAGCGAAGAGGCTTAAAAGCCGGAGAGAAAGAAGTAGAAATAGATGCTGCTGAAGCAGCGAGCCAAATGAAAGAAGGCGGCGCATGTGCGCTATCCGTTTTAACAGACGAAGCGTTTTCCGGTAGTTTAGACGATTTAAGAACCGTAAAAGTTTATGTTGACCTGCCGATATTGAGAAAGGACTTCATCTTCGATGCGTTTCAGGTCTACGAATCGTATGCTTGCGGTGCAAATGCGATATTACTAATAGCGAGATTCTTAACTGTGGAAAGATTGAAGGAGCTGGCAAAGAAAGCATCCTCACTGGGTATAGAATCACTTATCGAGATAGATCGCGAATCAAAAGACAAGATTCTTGATGCGGATCTAACGGACATTTCATCATCATCGTTAATAGGCATAAACAATCGCGACTTAGATACGTTTGAAGTGACCTTGGAGACTTTTGAGGCGATTGCACCGGAAGCCAAACAGAAGATACCGGACGATGTACCTTTAGTTGCTCTGAGTGGAATAAATAATACGGAAGACGCAAGGCGGATGTTCGATGCGGATGCTGACGCCTTGCTTGTTGGCACAGCCGTTATGAATGCTGCTGATATAGCGCGTAAAGTGAAAGAGTTGGTAGATAGCGAAACAATCGCAAATTCGTTTTAGCTCTTTTATAACCACAAGATTACACCGATTTTCATAAAAATGCAATCCAAGACGAAGCTGAGTTCGTGGTGTTAAGCACATCAATAAATTCACGCATTGACACATGAACGCACTATGCCCATTCAATCACTTCGTAATTGTTCT
>QBUN01000084.1 GCA_013180565.1 Candidatus Methanophaga sp. GoMg3.2
TCTGTCAATCCGCCCTTCTAATTATTTTTTGGTGTGGGTTATAGGGTTGCAAAATTAGGGTAACGTGAAAGTCATATCCAATGTTCCGAGCCGAAGGCGGGGAATAATGCGCAATACTGAACATATAGTATAGATAGTCGATATGATGACCGTTGGATAGATAATTAATATTAATATAAATAACAATTAAATTAGGGCCAATAACAATCCTGAAGTATAAACCAATACGATGCAAACAAATGATTTGATTGAATATTTAAAATTCCTGTTCGAACATGTAAAGCTTCAGCAAGAAGTACGAGACCGTTGGTTTCGATACTACTTAATAATAACTGGTGTTATTTCTGCAGCTGGAATTACAGCCATAAAATTATTTTATGTTGACGGGAGTTTCAATAAATTCCTTTTTTCTCTTCTTTTATTGTTGAGTATAGCTATGTTCTGTATTGGGTCATGTTTTTTTATGATATATTTAAAACAGCGATTAAATTACTTAAAACAATATAAAATTATAGAAATGCTTGAGAATAAATTACCTTTCATTGAAGATATGCAAAGTATATCTGATCGGAGGGTGAAAAAACATGGAGCTGATTTTTATACGATTTGGATACATATATTAATAAACTCCTTTTATGGTGCTGTAGCCTTTTTATTAACAATCATTTTGATAAAACAAACTCAAGCACTTCCAAGTTTTTATATAATATTATCAATCATCATATTTTTCATATTAGCAATCTGTTTTGAAATAGTTAGGCGAAATAATTAGTAATAAAAAGGAGGTACGGGAATGCGTCAACAATTCATGACTCTGGAGAAAAAAGTTGTATACGAGAATCGGTGGATAAAATTATATGAGAATAAAATTAAACGAAATGACTCTGAGGAGATTTATTCAGTAGTTGAAAGATCAGATAGTGTAATTATTATTCCTCTCACGCATAGCAATAATACAATATTGCTCCAACAATATAGATATCCAACTGATTCGAACTCATGGGAATTACCCATGGGTGGTATTAATAATGGAGAAACAAAGGAACAAGCTGCAAGAAGAGAATTATTAGAAGAGACACAGCTGCAATTATCCGATTTAAAACAGATAGGAGAATATTATGCAGTTCCTGGACTAACTCCTCAAAAAGTTTCGATATTTATAGCAAAAGTGGAAGACTATGACATAGATAATGTATACACTCCAAAGGATGTTGACGAAATACAGGAAACGAAAAAAGTATCCTTAGAAGAAATATATGAAATGGTTGCTAATGGTATAATTACAGATGGATTTACTTTAGTTGCTTTGTTATTCTTGAGATTATATGTTGATTCTGGCGACAGTCTAAAAACCACGTTATATGGGAGACATCATTTATGAAACTTGGTGTTATTGGCTGCGGAAATGTTGGATATAATTGGCTTAAATTACTCAAAATAAAAGGTTTCGATGTCCTTGGTTACGAGGTATCAGAAACTGCTAAGAAGCACATAAAGTTAAATTTTGGTTCAAAATGCTTAGCAACAAAGTTCTCTGAGATGGCTAGGTGTGATATTGTTTTTGAATGTGTTCCCACAGATCCAAAAAATGAGTCTGGAGAATGTGATTTATCAATACTTGAAAGTGTTGTAACCGATTTTGCATCTCTGGAAGATATTCCAAATTATCAATGTAAAGTTTTTGTACAGCGAAGCACATGTCCCCCGGGTACGGCAAAAAAGTATTCAAGATTTTTTAAAAAAACAGAATATGCTGTTAATCCAAGTTTTATTCGTAAAAATAAACAATGGGAAGACACTATTAATCCTGAACGTATTGCTATTGCTGGAAATAAAAAATCAATTGAATTATTAAGAAATATTTACAGTTCATTTAACACTCCGATTTTAGCTTTAAACAATTATGAGGCAATAGAGCTATTGAAATACATGGAAAATATAACCGATGCTGTATTGATAAGTTTATGGAATGAGTTTCTCACAATTTCGGATGATCTATCTATTCCAAGATCAGATTTTTTAAAAATAGTTGATTCATTTGTTGAACGAGATAAATTTCGCACCGCAATTAGGGTATCGGGTCAAGCATTTGGTTTGTGGTGCTTGCCAAAAGATCTAAATGCTTTGATTTATATGTTTAGTAATAAACAAATTAGTGTAATGCGAGGGGCTTTGGAAACAAATCAACTAATAAAACAAATTTATGGAATTACTCCTTATGATGGGGCAGATCTCTATAAGATTATCGATGGTAAGATAGTTTTGACTCAAAATGGCCGAAAATATCTTTCAACTGTTAGATTATAAAAATGAATTGTAAAAAATTAAATAGGAGCTCTTGGAATAAGATAACTATAGGTTTTGCAATTGGATAGACTTGACTTTATAACCGAATAACTTGCTTCCCAACCTAATATATTCAAGGAAACATAATCCCCCAAGTTCCGCTTCTTTAGCAACGATTTTTCTCGCGATATGAATCTGGAATTTTCTCTTTCAACCAGGCGTTGATAAGTGCCTTGGAAGAGATTTCCCT
>QBUN01000083.1 GCA_013180565.1 Candidatus Methanophaga sp. GoMg3.2
CTTAAAAGAAGGGTTTGATAAGTTCGTGCAGAGAAGGGCCGAAGAGATGATTGCGTCCGGCTATGAAGAGCTGCCAGAGGAAGAAACAGGAATGCATTTTTAATTTGAGTCCCCAGAAAAATGGAACGGGTGGATTTGAACAGATGGCAGGGATTAGAGCATGAATTCAGAGTGGGGATAAGCTCGGAATCGCCTAACTTGTACAGATACGCAAGGTTTTATCATGTAGATGAAGTGATCCAGGCACTCGAGCATTATGCCTTTTTCGACGGCTCGAAAGCGATCTGCTCGAAGATGCGGAGGCGGAACGATGGCTTTTTACGTAATGGCTCACGGATTTACATATGCACCGGCGGTCACTTAGAGATAGCCACGCCAGAATGTAGAAACGCATTTGAAGTGCTAAAATATGACAAAGCAGCGGAGTTGTACATGCAGATCGGCGTGGAGAAAGCGAACGAGAAATACATGGAGAAGCGGAAGCAAAGAGTGAATTGTAGTTCATATATCCAATGTTGGAAAGCAAACGTGGAGATAGACAAGCGGTATAGCCGTGGCACACATGAATCATATATAGTAGAGCGGAAGAAATATGTAGGTAAAGAGAACCTGCTCATCCCGTTTTTAGTGCTTCGTAAGATATTCTTTGGTGCGGGCGGCTATGTAGCCGATAAAGAACGGATAAAATATGTAGTATCGCCAAAAGCGATGGTCTCCAAGAGGGTACTCACCGAATCACCTTCGCAGTGGCCGATATTATCCCTGCGGGATGAGCCATTGAGCACAAAGGATACATATCGTGTGCATGTAACATCAGGCGAAGGAGTTCGTTCTGAGGTCACAAGGCTGCTCAACAATGCTATTACATCATACGTAATAGATGCAATAGAATCGGGGAAAATTACGCATGTAGAAGACATCAGGAACCCACTACAAACATTTAAGGATATTTCCGAGAACATAAGAGGGGACTGGAGAATACGACTAATGAATGGTCGGACGCAGTCAGTCACAGATTATATTATGAGTTATTATATTGCGGCGATAGAGGCGTTGTTTGAGGAGCGAGAAGTGTCTTATTGGGATAAATACTGTTTGGACACGTTTAAGCGTATTTGCGCCAAGTTTGATCAGGGCCTGCTAGAGGACCCATATGTTCTTCGTCGTATAGAATGGGTGATGAAGTTATGGGTGATAAAGAATGAGTTAGACGAGTTCGATTATGAAAATATACCAAAGGGTAAATTCGATTACCGGAGCAAGTACATGATGGAAGGTATAGAAGAGAAAGAGATAGCTGCTTCTTTTGAGTTCACCAATCTCTGTGATTCTGACCTATACGAGAGTGTAGCGGATAAGATAGGGGTGGAACGAATACTGACGGAGGATGATATAGGGGAAGCAATGCTATATCCACCGAATGATTCAAGAGCTGAGCTAAGGGTGAAACTCGCATCGGAGTACAAGAATGCGGCACTGAGCTGGAATAAGATAACAATAAATAATGAGCCAAATGTGAAGATCGACATTGGCCGACCGAGCAGTGATGAATATGCGCGGCTGTTTGAGCGGTATCCTGAACTGGCGAGGATGCCCAGTGCGGTAGTGGTCTTTTTCCAACAGCAGGGTAGAGGTGAAGGATCAAGACAGGTTCTTGTGCGGCTACTTGCAGAAGAGGAAGACATAAGGGGCTGGGAGGCGGAGCTAAGCCGGGAAATAAGGAATAGAATCGTAAGAAACCCATACTTGGATTATTTGTTGTATTCTAATAACAAAACATATCGGTTTGATGAACTGGATGGCTGGAATGATGAGTCAATAAGAAAGAAGATAGAAGAGATAAAGCAGGGCGAGAAGGGGGGCGATCAGATATAGCGGAACTCCCAGTAAATAGTTTAAATCTGTGTTAATCTGCGTTAATCGGTGTCTTAAAAATCCTTGGATAATGTTAGTAACGTTCTGGTAAATTATTATTTGTGAGTTCCCTAGCGGAAAAACTGTTATACGAACAGAATGCATATTAAAGATTAATGAGTGAGCGGATGAAGGGCGCAGGTACAGAGAATAAGATAAGAGGCATAGAGCAGGAATACCCAGTGAGTGCAAAAGCGGGTTTAAATCCGTCCTTGCTCGTTAATGCTGCGATACAAGGAATAAAACGCGGAAAATTCTCTCGTGATGTCAAGTGGGACGTGGTTATGGAGATCACGCAAGAAGCGCACGAATCGCGAATATTGTCGTCATACGGTGAAAACGGCAGTCGTATTTATAACGATCTGGGCCATCTCGAAATAGCGACACCGTCATATAACAATCCTTTTGACGCAGTGGCATATGATAAGGCATCAGAGATATATGCCTATGTAGGCTCACGGGAGGCGAGTTTGGCGTTAAAGAAGGAGGTGCGCATCCATAAGAATAACGTCGCCAACTTCTTTAGTTCTCTCGGCGGGTGGAAAGAGAAAGGGAAGAAGAAACGTATAAAGACCAATACGTACGCTACGCATGGCAATATAATAACCAAAAGGGAAGCGT
>QBUN01000393.1 GCA_013180565.1 Candidatus Methanophaga sp. GoMg3.2
GAACATAGTTGGTTTTACCCGCTTATAACTACGTCTAAAAATTAAGTTGTAGAGAGACTAGGTTCAAATTACATTCATGTTCATCATGTCATTCCGCTTTCGGAAATTAAAGAAGAATATGAAATTGATCCTATAAATGATTTAAAACCGTTGTGTGCGAATTGTCATGCAATGATTCATAGATTTTCAACACCACTAACTATTGATGAATTAAGAAGAACATTACAGGGGGATGACGATTTCTGATATTTATTCTATTGATAAACGTAGTGACATAATGTCAAAAGTTCGACAAGAAGGAACTAAAGCAGAAATACTTATCAGGAGATTTTTATTTCCCCATGGATTCAGATATCGAAAGAACGACAAACGATATCCAGGTAAACCAGATATTGTTTTACCAAAATACAGAATGATAATATTTGTACACGGTTGTTTTTGGCATGGGCATGTGAACTGTAAAGCTGCCGAGCTGCCTAAAACAAATACTGATTTCTGGAAAAAGAAGATTTCGGAAAATATAGCTCGTGACCAAAAAAATATTGAAACATTGAGAAAAGAAGGTTGGAACGTGATTACAATCTGGCAGTGTGAAATTGAAATTAAAAATAAAAGAAAGGCAAGATTGGATTTATTACTCGAAGAAATTATAAATAGACGATGAGAGTTGTTTCGATTTTAAAGGCAACCTTTGCAGAAAATGAATGATATATGATATGAAAGGACATTTGATAATCAGATATAACTGAAATTTAACAGATGATAAATGAAAAAATGGATAAGGGCATGGACTTTACAGGCACTTGGCATATCTATGAAAGGGGAGCATGGGATGAGGATTATTTTAACATGGCAGTGCAGGCTTATATCAGGATAGATCCCAACACTCTTGGAGTTTTCCAATTTGGTTTAGTTCCAGGCGTTATAGATGGAAAACTTGTTGATTATGCAGATGGAGAAAGGTTTGAATTTACTTGGGCGGGAAACGATGAATGCGATCCCACCTGTGGTAGTGGTTGGATTAGAATACTCGAGGAAAACTTCTTAGAGGGCAAATTTAGAATTTACTTAGGAGACGATTCTACTTTTTTAGCAAGAAGAGCAAAGTAATCTCATGGTTGCATTTTAAGATGTCCCACCTGCCAGAACTGGGCTATTGCTTATAAAAGCGTTGGAACTTGATACGTTTATCGGAATCACCGGGATACGAGATCGGGAATTAGCGAAGAAACTTTTGGATAACGAATGGAAAGCTGTTAAATATCTTATAGAGAACGCTGATAAGATGTTCATTGGTATTGGCATACCCTACAACGAGGCATTAATATCGCTTGATGAGGTGTATCAAATAGGAGAGCGGATAGCCGGGTGGTCGCCTGATGTTCAGGTCTGTGCCATAGATTACAGACCTGCATTCAGGAGGATGGAGATAAGAAAACCGAATTATGATGATATGCAGCGGGTGAAAAGGGGTTTGGCGGATAGCGGTCTTCGTTGTGTGATTTGTCAAACGGAGTTTGGGATAATAGGTCCATAGTCTTATACTATTTCAAGAGAGCGCGAAAGATCTCGGGGCACAAAAGTTCAAAGATCGAAGAATCTTGTAACAATTCCAATACCGCCGCGAGAGCGCCATCTTCTTGCTTTATCCCTCTTACGGGTTCGCATAAGTCACATATACCGCCCCTATCAAATACCCTCTCTCTGTATCTATGAAAACCCTTTTATCCTCGACTTACCAGGCGGTAAAAGACTCAATATCTTCTCTTGCATTACTATTTGCTTAACCTCATCTTTGTTTTCCGCGTGGTCAACAAAGAATCTCATAATTTCCTTTGAAAGCGCATTTTTATCAGTATCGTCGCCCGGCTCGAGCTCTACGAAAATATCTAATTTGTCCTTTTGTGAACAAGGGCATGCAACCAGCCGATGTTTTTCGATACCGATACACAGTCCTAATGCAGCCTTAAAATACTTCCTCTTCCCTCGTACCATAAAACTTCCTTTCTTTATATACTCTCCAGAAGGCGGTGTCTTACTCACCTGCTCGCCCAGAACGCAATAGCATTCACCCTCATAGAACCCATATTTCCATAGATTGGAATAAGAAGCGGCAAATTGCGCTATTTCCTTTAGCCCTGACTCGGATATTTCTTTACCTCCCGCTTTCGCTATTACCACCGGTGCACCCTCCGCCTGCGTATGGAAGAAAAGGTCATTGGGTTCCATATACTTCTTCGCCAGTATCTCATTGGTAGTTGCGTCCTTCCCACCAACCACAAGAAAACCATCTGAAGTCTCAAACCATCTAAACTTCTCATACCATTCCTCCTTCTCAGTCCGCACTTCTTTTTTCGTTGGTATCAACTCCTCTTCTATACGTACTTCCTTCTCCTTCTCTGTCCTTATCTTCTCCTTCGTCATCTCTATCGCAGGCTCGACCCCTTCTCTCTTCTTCCTGAATACCTTCGCCTTATCATAATAGGCACCCGCATTCTTATGCAAAGAAACAGAAGTATCAATCTCAAGCGAGATGTCGGTGTCTGGTAGTGTTAGCGTAACAACCTTCCTTTTTTTACCTGGCTCCTGTAGCATCTCCTCTAGCTCGAGATAGTGGGCGTAGATCATATCGCCCTTTTTTGTGCTCTCTGCCTCTTTTAGTTTGAATTTATGGAGTGCTTCAAGCTGCTCATTCAAAATCCGTTCATATTTGCCTATTACCGTATCGTGTTCAGACTTTGCTTGCTCTTCCACTACTTCTGCTATTTGCGTGGTGAAGTACTCGTCTGCAGCATCATTAAGAGACGGGAAAAACTGCTTCTCTTTGTTCTCATAGCGGCTTAACTCAAACGGGACAAAATCAATCTTATCTTCTCCTTCTAGCACTATGTGCGCTTTCAGCGTGGATTGGTCATTTGTTATTATCGGCTCGAATAGGGTGTGTATAGTCTCATGAATAGCGTTTATTTCAGTTGCTGTGAGTTCCTCAGCCCGCCTCCTTCTGTCTATTCCCGCCTTCGCACACACTTCTTCCGCATATAGACCACCGAAACTCAGCTCTGAAGCAAGAACACTTGCTATATCTTTATCCTGCTTGCAGAGATCCATCAAATCGGATTCGCTCATTGTCAATGGATTTGCTCTTGAAGGCGGGCGCTCATACTTCTCGCCCACTTTTATCTTCCGAGACGCAAAGCTCTTTCTTCTTAATGGCAACAAGATAGTCCCATCTTCGTCAACAACCACTATGTTACCCCTTGGAAGCAACTCAACTATCAAACGGAGCTTTTTATCCCACCGCTCTATCGTTATCTCCACTATCCTATCAAAGTCAAGTTGCCGTATTTGGGCGATTCTGGCGCCACTGAGATGCTTCCTGAGGTACATTGCGAAATTAGACGGCATTCTCGGCGAAGCCCTTTTATATTTAGTGAGATGTATTTTCTTCCCCGCTTCGATAATCAAATCAAGTGAGCCCTTGTGATGCAATTTTAGCCTTATCTCTTCTCTACCCGGTTGATATGCTTTCACGAGTCGTGCACCTAATAGCTCTTGTAATTCAATAACGATGGCCGCTATGTCCACACTGCTCATTGATTCTTTCATTAAATACACGTTCCCAAAAGAGAAAAGGGTTTAAAACAAAACCAAGCAAGAAAGGGTATTATGCGAACATTTCACCCGGCACCTTAGGACCTGTATAAACCCTATGCGCGTCACCCATAATCTTCTTTATTGCTTGCTCAAAGTCTTCCATAGCTATTGCTTTCTTATCCCATTTTACAGCAAGCATGCCTGCTTCGATACATACTGCCTTTATATCCGCGCCAGTGGCATTTTCTGTAAGGCCTGCCAAAATATCTATATCTACGTCCTTCTTTAACTTCATCTTAGCTGTATGTATCCGGAATATCTCCTTCCTGCCTTCCCTATCCGGTTTAGGTATTTCTATGATGCGGTCAAATCGTCCAGGGCGAAGCAAAGCAGAGTCGAGAATATCAGGTCTATTTGTTGCTCCTATTATTCGCACATCTCCTCTCTGATCGAAACCGTCTATCTCAGCTAAAAGTTGCATCATCGTGCGCTGCACTTCACGCTCTCCTGTCGTGCCATCTTCCAGTCTCCGAGCCGCTATCGCATCTATCTCATCAATAAACACTATGGATGGCGCTTTCTCCTCTGCTAACTCAAAAAGCTCCCGTACCATCCTTGCACCTTCCCCTATGTATTTCTGCACTAATTCTGAGCCAACGACCCGTATAAACGTGGCGGCGGTACGATTTGCCGCGGATTTCGCAAGCAATGTTTTCCCGGTGCCCGGCGCACCAACCAGGAGAACACCCTTTGGTGGTTCCACACCTATACGTTCAAACATCTTTGGTTTTGTCAGTGGTAGCTCTACCACTTCCCTTATCTCCTCTATCTGCTTATTCAACCCGCCTATTATCTCATAGCCCACATCTGGTGATTCTATTACTTCCATACCATATACCGCAGGGTCTTTTGCAGAGGGGAGCACACTCACTACCGCTAGCGATTGTTGATTCATGCCTACCTGAGCGCCCGGAACAACTTCTTTTGTGTCTATAAACTGCGAGTAATTTACAACGAATTTAGGGCCCGTGCTGCTCTTTACTACCATCCTTTTATTGTCTATTACCTCTACAACAGTGCCTATAATAAGCGGTGATGCGCGCAACTTTTCCAGTTCTGATCTTAACTTCCTTACATCGCGCTCATATTGCATTCGCATCGCTTCGTAATCTCTTCCCCCCTCCTCTATCTGCGCTAGCTGCCCTTTCAGTCCATAGTTCACTTCCTCTAACTGCTTTATCCGGTCCAGGAGGAATCGCGAATATTCATCGCCCGCTGGTGCACTGCCACTGCTTGCTTTCATTTTAACACTAATATTTACTTCTTCTCTTTGTATTATATATACTTGACGTAAAATGACAGAGTGTGAAGTGTGTGGTGCGGAAATAAAAGGTGCGGCACAATATGTGGTAATAGGCGACTCAAAGCTGCGGGTATGTAAAGCGTGTGCACACTATGGTACCGTTGTAGTGGAAAATAAGAACGTAATGGCTGGACCGGTGGCACATGCAAAGGCTAATAGCCGCTTATATGAGCAGATGAACCATGATCTGGAAGTGGAAGTAGAGGAGGATTACGGAAGAAAGCTAAAAGAAGCGAGGGAAAAAGCAGGGCTAAAACAGACGGAACTCGCAAATCGAATAAATGAAAAGCAATCGTTACTGCGGAAGATAGAAAACGAGGAGATAGTACCAAGTGACGAGGTAATGCGGAAAATAAAGCGTGTTCTCAATCTTTGACTCTCTATTGCTCGGATAGCGGTCTTAACAGGCTGAGGAGAATCATGCTTACAATCATGCATATTGCCAACGCGGATATGAAGGACCCAAATCCGCCTATTAATTCAAACCCATCATAATATATCATGAGCTTCACACCGCAGATAATTGCAACGAGTGCGAAAGTTGCGCAGATAGCGAGAAATAGGCCTTTAATAAGTGATTTTAAATTATCTTTCTCTTTACTCTTCTCTTTACCTCGCGATTCGTAAAACACAACGAAGATAATGAAATTAATGGCGAAAATCAACAAAAGGTAAGGTCCCGGAATGGGATTTCCTTCCTTTGAGAAGAAGATCAAGCCAAAAGCTATGTAAAGCATGAGAAAAGCAAGTGCAGTTGATAGAATAAGCGTTTTCTGGTATCTCTTATATTCACTCCCTTTTATTTTTGCTTTTATGCTCATCTTTGTATCTTTATAAAAAGAGAAGGTATAAAGAAAGCTTGTGTTTGTGAAAACCTGTTTAATCCTGTTGTTAGCGAAACAATTACAAACCGGCTAAACTATGGTTGAATCAAACAGCAAATCGTTGTATTTTAGTAATTCTTGCCATACCGCTTTGCATTCGCAATCGGGCTGGCGTTCTAACACGGTCAAATCCTGTGTTATATTGAATTCCTTCACTGTTTCTTTTATCTCATGGTCGCACTTACCACAGTTATGCGGTCCTCTTTTATGTCCCGCGCCCACGGGATCGGACGTCACTGTGATGTCCCTTCTCTTAATCGCCTTTATCGCCTCTACGGCACTCCATAGCCACGGTGGTCTATAATATCCCCGTTTCCACAAATTCTCTAAAACAGTGTATTTTTGCACATTACATAGGTTCAACGAGATTGTAGAACTGTACGGTGTGACGAGCTCAGCGGATCTTATAACGTCTCTTATTGCTTTCTTCTCGGATACAAACGGTGGTTTAAGCAGGAGATATGTCTTTACTGTCGCACCGCACTCCATCACGATCTTCGACGCTGTTCTATAATTGTCGAACGAGAAACCTTTGTTTATGTACTTCGACCTGATGAAATCATCGGCCGTTTCTAAGCCAATAGCGAGCTCGAGATGCGCAACACCTTTCAAATCCGCGATTTTAGCCGCGGTTATAAACTCGGGTCTCGTCTCCACTATTAGCTTCTTTATCCTCTTTCTCTTTCTCACTATCGCCGCTATCTCTCTTCTTGTCTCGCTCGGGATCTCTCGCTCGTCGAGGAAGCTGCCGGAAGTGAATATCTTGAGCATAAACTCCTCTTCGGGACTGTTTCTTAATGAATGTTCCAGTTGTGCTATGATGTCCGCAGGTGAAACGTCTGCGGATTCTTGCCAGAAGCCGCACATCGTACATTTCCGCCAATAGCAGCCTGCTGTTCTCAGTATAACTGTCAAAGCGGGTATCGATTTCTGCTCCTCTTTGAAGAAGTCGTAATCGAGCCATGAAGATACTGGCTTCTTTGGCGAGTTCTTAGCCATATTGGTAGCGGATAAAGGACTGGATTTAACCATTTTTATTACGTAGTCAACTCCCCCTTTTTATTAACTCCTCCAATTTCAAAAGAATTTTTTTGTTTAATAATCCTGGTTCTTCTGTGCCATCCAATTTTATCCAATTCGATGACGGAAACTGTTCTTTTATTAAACGCTCATAAACATTTACAACTTTCGTGAGAAACTTGGTATTTCCTTCGAATCTATCAACAATACCTTTTTGTTTACTTTTCCTGCGGTACGCAATGTCAAGTGGTATCTCAATATAGAAAATAACAGAGGGTAGAGGTAATTGTATCAACTTTGTTACCGCTTTTGCCACTTCATAATCGAAATTATTTGCTGATTGATATGCAATAGCGGATAAAAAATATCTGTCCATAATTACAATATGCCCTTTCCGTAGCTTCTGTTTCACCTCTTCTTTGTTTTTTACTATATCTATCAGATATAACAAGAACTGTTCGTCACTACTTAAATTCAGTTTTGCCTCAAGAAAACCCTTTATCCGTTTGCCATATTCCGAGTCGTAATCAGGATATGAAAAATCAGCAACTTTAAATCCCTTTTTTAGTAACTCTTTCTTAAGTAGTTTTGATTGTGTCCTCTTACCAGAACCATCGATTCCTTCAAAATCAATTAGCATTCTTTTCTCTCCGTTATCATAATTTCACCACTAGAATATATTATTTCTTTGATAAATAATGCGTTCTGTACCTTTTTCTTTTTATGCTTGGTTGACTTCAATAACCATTTTTAAGCTCTCGCCGCAATCTTATAACCTGAGTGCTCATCTCAATCACATCTCTCTTCAAATCAACTTTTGTATTACGACCCGACCGCCACCTCACGGGGAACTCTTTTATTGTATATCCCCTTCTTTGAGCCCGTACAAGCAGTTCGGTATCCCAGAACCAGTGATTATCCTTCACGTCATCAAGAATATCGAATAGTGGCCCTCTTTTGAACGCTTTAAATCCGCATTGATGGTCTTTTATATACGATTTCAATAAAAACCGTGTTAAGGTGTTAAATGTTTTACTCGCAATTAATCGTGTAAAAGACCGCTTCACATCGCTTTCTTTTAACATTCTCGAGCCCGTTGAAAAATCATACCCCTCATCCTTTATTGCGTTTATTAGTTCTTCAAGGTGTTTTAAGTCGGTTGCGAGGTCAACATCAACATATGCGAGTATTTCACCTTCCGATAACCCAAATGCACGATTTAACGCTTTCCCACGCCCTAAACGATCGTTACTATGCAAGTGCTTTATGTAAGGGTACTCCATTGCGAGTGATTCTGCTATTTTATCCGTTCCATCGGTTGAGCCATCTTCTGCAATGATAATCTCAAATGCAGGAGTTATTTTGTGTAAAGCATCAGCTACTTGCAGCACTGAGTCTTTTAACCTTTCTGCTTCGTTGTATGCTGGGAGTACGAGTGAGACTTTAGCCATAATCTTCCCCTTTAAATAATATCTTATGTTCTTAGAATCTAAGTTATTTCAGGTGTGTATAAAGATGCTGGTAAAAGTATCATCAAAAGGTTTGATAACGCTTCCGAAACAGATAAGAGAGCAATTTGGGATTGTTAAAGGTGATTATCTGACCGTATCAGCAGAGGGCGGCAAAATCGTTTTCCGGAAGGTGAAAATGGAGATAGATTGGGAGAATTCAGATGATGTCTGGCAAGGATGCGGTGCGAAACTGCTTGCAGATGATTGAAATATGACAAGGCGATATTGTCTCATATAGACTTCTCCACAACACAACAACTTATTCAAACATCCACCTTCCGCTCATACGTCTGAACGAGCATGCCCTTACTCTGCTCCCATGGTTCTCCAGTCTTGTAAAAATTGAAGCGCTTCATAGCTCGCTCACAGGGCTCATTTCCCGCTAAGATATTTACGTAATTCACTGCAGATTTATTCGCTTTGGCGAACTCATAGAACTGCTCATACATTGCAGAAGCGACACCTTGAGCACTGTATTCCGGATGAACCGCTTGTTGCTCGCCGAAACACCCTCTCTCCGTTATAGATGCTTTATACACGCCCACTAATTTACCTTCTATACGAACGCCGAAGAAAAAATAACCCGAATCCATTTCGCTCTTTATTTCAGCCTCACGTATCGCTCGCTTCTCGCGCCATTCCTTCGGATACTCGTATGCCTTAGGCCATACTTCCTTGTAGAGCGTGGAGATGTCCTTGGCATCCTCCTCTCCCAGCTTTATTGCCCTGCGTTTCTCGCCGGTATAATCATCCTCTGTGACACAGATGCTCATCTTCCTGGATTATAGATGTACCTATAACTTTAAATTTAAATTGATTTTTTATTGCTCCATGAATCTTTTCTGCAACACAATCACTTCACTACTATCCTTTGCCTCAGAATATGCAAGCAGCTTTTCCTCGTTTAATCTCAGAAATTCGTCCCCCCACTTAAACCGCCCCAAAATATGTTGACATTGCTCTTGCTCACCGAGAATAAATAGAGCAGCGGCAAACGCCTCTGCGGAGTTCAAGAAAAATGGTTTGCCATAGTTTATAGGATTTGCAGCTATTAGATACGGAAAAGCACGCTTCTTCCTCTTTAATGCCCTCAGAGTATCTACAAAAGCGTCTAGTTTAGACCACGAGCAATCGAAAACAGTTATGCTGCTTGCATTATCGGCAGGCGAGAGCGCCTTTTCCGCAATAGGCACCAGCAGGATGGTATTATACGGTATTCTCTGCATTGTTTTGACTGATTTTATCAAGCCAGCATGTGCTAATCTCTTCGCTGTGCATTTCTTCGGGTCGCACTGCCCTGCCTCGTATGCGTACAGTTGCATCATGTAGGGATAATAAATATATTGGATCTCCAAGGTATCATTTGTTTGAAAATATTGAAGTGTACCTAGCTTCACCAGTTACATTGGAATAGTGGATAGATTAGGTGTTCATCGATCATTGTTTATGAGACCGTTTGTCAACTATTTGGCGAAGCCATTTCTTTATTA
This sequence comes from Candidatus Methanophaga sp. GoMg3.2, assembly GCA_013180565.1. The sequence continues at coordinate 9,863 of QBUN01000393.1, forward strand.
CTGTTTTCCTAGGACCCGCTGTAGCCAGTTTCAAGGCGTTCTTTAAATGTGGTTCGGCCTCTAATTCTTGTTCAAGTTCCATGAGGGCTACGCCTAAAGCATATCCAGCATTGGGGTGTTGAGGGTCATGATCGGAGATCGTTCTAAAGTACGAGAGAGCTTCCGCCTCGTGCTCTCGTATCAGTTTTCGGGCTGCTTGTAGATGTGGATAGTCTAATGCTAAACGAAGTGCTTGATCAAGGCAGTGTATTTTTCGATAGGATGCTATTGCAGCCGGGATGGGCTGTCCTGGGTGGTATTTTTGTGCTAAATACCACTTAAGAATATCATCGGCTAATATCCCAGAGAGGTCTTTAATAAATAGCGTGTTGTAGGTGACATCGTCAGGCAGGATGCCCTCCCCTCGCATCGTATCCACCAAAGTCTTGGCTTCATCATAATCTGGAGCTTTTTTGATAAGCGTAGTGTAGGTGAAAATATCAGGGATTAAACCCGTGGCTTGGATGCTACTCAAAATTTTACGCGCACTTGAATAGTCAGCGAAGCTCGCGTTGCCCTCCGAGCGCGGTCACCCACCCAATCTTTGTATCCGTCCAAGGGTTTGACACTTACAGCATACCCGGAACAGATGGCGAGACGAAGTGAAGGTATTCTCTCTATGGCGATTCCGGATTTCTCATGCATTTCCTTCTGAAATCTATTAGCCATTATTGTTGCAAGGCAACATAAGGCTCTAACTTTTTCCGCGTGGTTCATTACCAGCCAGCCATCACCAGTGAACTTCACTAAAGAATCAGTCAACTCGAGCTTTTTTGAGATGATGCCAGATTTGTTCGACTAAGCTTATATTTTGAGATGTAAAAATACCACTAGGGTCTAGTGTTCCAATAACGGCGGTATCTTCTCCTTTAACGCTTGCAATAGCTGCTCGGACCTGAACGGTGGCACATTAACCACTTTTAATGGCTTTATTAACTCTACAATCCTGGCAGTTCTGATCTCTTCCTGCGAATATGTTGTTGTTACGAGTTGAACCGCAGCCAGGTACTTCTTAGGTTCGTATACCAGCATCTGCCCGGGCTTGACACCGATAACAATATCCAAATCGTTTAGACCGTTCCAGGGCAGAGCTATGTCACTATAACTCTCTATGACCACATATTCATGCTGCGCCAGCATCCTCTTATACGCTAACTCAACTGCGAGGCTATAATATCTCTCAGTTATTGTATTTAACGTTTTTAAATCACGGACCGGGTAAATGGTGGACGCATTAGCACGTATATTTCTAAAATCCGCATTGTTATAATCGGCAGACAGAGCTTCGTTTTCAACCACCAGATTCTTCACTCCGTCCTTATACCAAAGCGTGACGCGATCGAGTATGAAATAGGGGATTTGTGAAATCGGATTGATGCGAGATGGCTCTGCCCATAACCTGTGGATGGGGTTGATAAATTCTTCTATCTGTGTCGTTGATACCGAACTGTAAGCGGAAGCGGAACTTAAACGTTTCGCATCCTTCCCGTAGAGCCGCCCCTGGGTCAAAGCTTCATGCACTACGTCATAATCATACCACACGCTATTGCCAGCTCTTGGCTTGAAGCCACTTGCATTAATCCCCTCTTCTCTTAAGTAAGCCAGTAACGCCAGCGCAAAACTCGTCTTCCCCGCATCTTTCTCTTTCAGCCCTACAATCAAAGCCTTGTAGTTATCGTAATACGTACCGATGATTTCTCGCTCATTATCTCTTTGTTCCTTTGTTTCTTCCATCGTTATAGCGGTTTTTTATTGACGATGAATGATGCTTTTGTGGTCGCCTGCAAAACACGTACCGTTGTCTACCTACAAACAAGTGTTTAGGTATTTGTCTTGGACTAACGTAACTACCTTGTAGCCTTTAAGTCCGGTATACCGAGGGTGTGAACCTTTCCAATTAAGTAATTACCTCTTCATACATGGATTCTGTTAAATTAAATATCCGCTCCCAATCATACATACTTGCATTCTCTATACAGCTCCCCGCCATATCTGCCCCTTCATCCAGCCCCCGGAGTATATTATCCGCAGCGTCCGTCTCTGAAAGTTCACATATAAAGCCATTTCTATCGTGTTCTATAAAATCGCATACCGCATTCATTTTATGATTTACTGTAACCACCGGCAACCCACACGCATTTGCCTCCAGCGCCGCGATTCCAAAACCCTCCCTGGTCGAAGGCAACATAAGCACCTTCGATGACTTCATATGTGAAATCACATCGTTATAGTCACCTAAAAATCCAGTAAACTCGACATTAGATTCTAATCCCAAATCATAAGTCAACTTCTCTAACTTAGGCTTCTCTGGACCTTCGCCGATAATCTTACATTTCACCTCTGGCATCTCTTTCTTAACCAACTTTACCGCTTTAATTAGAACATCCACATTCTTCTCCTTTATCAACCTTCCAGCGAATATGACATCTGATTCTTCGTCTGATGCTTTTATCTGTTCTATCATTTCAAAATCTATCCCATTTGGGATTATTTTGATATTGTTCTTTACTCCGATCCGTTTTAAATCATTCTTCGTTCTTTCTGAAACCGCAATCATGTTATCAGTTAAATGCGTGGTCGTTTTCTCAATCGCTTTCCCAAATATCCCCTTTTTACCCAGATATTCATACCAGTAATCCTCCCATACCTCACACCATGTAATTAATAATGGAATTCTCCGCAATGCAGAACAAATCTTTGCAGAAAAACAAGGGAAATACGAAAAACCTTGACAATCTATGATGTCATAATCTTCTTTTAGTAAAGGCATGAGGAGTTTACTTGCAAAATATATTGCGGGATTTATAGATCTTCTTCCATCAACATACAACTCTTTTGGTTCGCAAACGCCATGCAGAAAAACACCTTCTTTTATTATAACATCTTCACCAGCCCAGTATTTCATTCCAAACAAATGCACTTCATGCCCCTTTTTAGCTATTCGCTTTGAGATCTCCCAGATCCTCTTCTCTGTCCCGCCTATCACATAGGGATAGATTACGTCATATACGCATGCGATTTTCATTTCATCTTGGCTCTTTTCTTCTTCGCTTTTTATGCCCTTTCGCCTTCTCCCTATAAATTTACGCTAACCTTTTCCTTTTCCGCCATTTTTAGCGTGAATTTCGACTTCCCTTTACCGCCATTTAGTCGATTTAGTTCATCTCCCAAGGATTGATTTCCATTTAGCAACTCGCCTGCGAGTCGCATTTACGCTTCTAATGCATTGAGAAGTTTGAGTATGTGTGCTTTAACTATTACGCAGCCTATCATAAAAAGCTATACTTTCTAAATCCAAAGTTATTCTTGCTCTAGGTATGGTGATTGCCATAATTGTCCATATGAAAAAGCTCATATATAAAGTTTTTGGTATTTCCGGCAAAATACAAAATACAATCCGGATGGCAGCATATCAAAAAAGCCATTCATGAAGTGGTGAAAGAGGGCGATATTGTACCGCCTCTGCGTTCTCCGCGCACTCCGCGGTAAAATTCGGGGGTATAGTGTAGTGATTTCACGAGAATATTCGACAGTGCCCTCATAAGGAATATAGTTGTCGAAGAGGAGAATAAATGAAAGGTAAGTTTAAACCTTTATATACTCATAATTAGTAGATATAATACAGAGAGGTAAATAAGGGAAAGCAGTAGACTTTTTTCTTGAATATGAAATGAAGAGTTTTAAGGAATTAGGTATTATTGAGCCTATTTTAAAATCAATAGAAGAGGAAGGGTTTGAAAGACCAACAGAAATACAGGAGAAATCGATTTCGTTAATTCTTTCAGGTAAGGACGTTATAGCGGAAGCGGCAACAGGTTCTGGAAAGACACTTGCATTTGCTGCGGACATTATAGAAAAGACAGAAAAAGGAACCGGGATTCGGACACTTGTACTAACGCCAACACGAGAATTGGCACAGCAAGTTGCAGAAGCGTTAAGCCTATTTTCAAAATACAAACCGTTACGGATTGTTGCAGTTTTTGGTGGTGTATCTATCAATCCACAAATTACGCAGTTACGGAGAGCGGATGTAGTAGTAGGAACGCCCGGCCGAATATTAGATCATATTGGGCGGCGGACACTTAACTTAAGTAAGGTAAACATACTAGTCTTAGATGAAGCGGACAGAATGCTGGATATGGGCTTTATCCCTGATGTCAAGAAGATAGTAGGGGAATGTCCACGAAACCGGCAGACGCTATTGTTTTCCGCTACCATCTCACGAGAGATAACCGTTCTTGCACGGAAATACCAGAAAGATCCTATTAGCGTATCGGCAGAAGCGTATGTAGATCCGAGTAAATTAACGCAGTTATACTATGATGTACCAGACAACTTGAAATTTTCTTTGTTAG